>CBFHJC010000245.1:0-1058 GCA_965656045.1 Aequoribacter sp. | reverse complement strand
ACCCAAAGAAATAGCTGCTTCAACAAACTCCTGTTGGCGCAGAGCCTGAATTTGGCCTCGCATGATCCGCGCCATGGTCAGCCATTCAACGGCACCGATCGCCAAGAACAACAATAGTAAGTTGCGTCCAAAGACGACCATCAGTAACACAATGAAAATCATGAATGGGAGTGCGTACAGGATATCAACGATGCGCATCATAACGGCGTCAATGCGACCACCCAGATACCCGGCGATTGCACCCCAACTGATCCCGATTAACAGTGCGACGGCGGTTGCAACAAAGCCAACAGCCAATGAGATACGACCGCCATACATGATCTGAGTCAGAAGATCTCGACCAAAGACATCGGTGCCGAGCCAATGGGCTGCGGAGGGGGGTGTTGCCCCAAGGTTCAGGTTCTGGGCGTCATAGGCATAGGGTGCGATCCAAGGTGTGAGTATTGCAATCGTCACAAAAGCACCTAGGACCAAGAGCCCCGCGAGTGCCAGTCGATTTTTGCGGAGACGCCGCCAGGCATCCTCCCACAATGAAGTGCCTTTCTCAGCGTACATAGTGATATCGGTCATGGCTTACTCACTCAGCTGGGCGCGCAGACGTGGGTTGAGCCACGCAGCGACAATATCAGATAACAAATTGAACAACACGATCAGGGTCGACAAGAATACGGTCGTCCCCAAGATCATCGTGTAATCTCGATTGAATGCCGCTTGAACATAGAAACGGCCTAAACCAGGGATTTGGAAAATGGTTTCCACCACGAATGACCCTGCGAGTAACCCTGCAAATGCTGGGCCTAAGAACGTGATGACGGGTAGCATGCCTCCGCGAAGCCCATGTTTCAGCACGACCTGCCATTCTGGTAAACCTTTGGCACGCGCCGTTCGGATATAGTCCTGTGATAGCACCTCTAGCATGCCGGCTCGCGATAAGCGCGCAACGTAGGCGGCGTAAGCCGCACCTAGGGTAATGCTGGGTAAAATTTTATCACCTGGAATATCGCCCCATCCCGAGACTGGAAGCCAGTCAAGCTGAATGCCGAACACTAAGACCAAGA
>CBFHJC010000244.1:0-1145 GCA_965656045.1 Aequoribacter sp. | reverse complement strand
GGTCCCGCTTCGCGGGGGGCACGCTGATGTTAATGGTGCTCAAAGAGACGGTGCTGGTGGATTCTTTGCCAGCCACTGGGGGTTTATCGGTATACGTAATGTGCCCGTTCTCATCGACCACTTGGTAAATGGTTTGTTCTGCCTGAACTGCTGGCGAGATGAGCAAAATGCACAGCGTTATTAGCAGAGTCATAAATTTAAAACCGAGAATGCATAGTATCCCTTGAGGCTACCAGAGTGCTTGGAATCCGTCAGCAATAAATTCAAGTTGCCTGGTGTATTTGGCTATGAGCCTTGTTTGGCTGGAGCGTTTCATTGCCAGAATCAGTGTGGTTGATACGACTGGGTCATAAGTCTTGTTTGGCAGGAATCCGTCAGCAAAAAAAAGCCCGCAATGCGGGCTTTTAGAGTACTCACTAAAGGCTTAGCAAGAGTAGTACATGCCAAACTCAACGGGGTGAGTAGTCATGTTCAAGCGCTCTACATCAGCTGATTTGAGTTCGATGTAGGCATCGATCATGTCATCAGAGAAAACGCCACCTTCGGTTAAGAAGCTGCGATCTTCGTCGAGGGCTGCCAGCGCTTGCTCGAGTGAAGAACACACAGTAGGAATCGCCAAAGCTTCTTCTGCAGGCAGATCGTACAAATCTTTATCGGCCGCATCGCCAGGGTGGATCTTGTTCTTAATGCCATCCAGGCCCGCCATCAACATGGCTGCAAACGCCAAATAGGGGTTCGCTGTTGGGTCGGGGAATCGTACTTCAATACGCTTGCCTTTGGGGCTTGGCTCGTAAGGAATACGAATCGATGCAGAGCGGTTACGCGCCGAGTAAGCCAGCATGACTGGTGCCTCAAAGCCAGGTACCAAACGCTTATAGCTGTTGGTCGAGGCATTGGTAAACGCGTTCAGTGCGCGCGCGTGCTTGATGATACCGCCAATGTAGTACAGAGCTGTTTCAGACAAGCCCGCATAGCTGTCGCCCGCAAACATGTTAACGCCATCTTTGCTGATCGACTGGTGTACGTGCATGCCAGAACCGTTGTCGCCTACCAATGGCTTAGGCATAAATGTGGCAGTTTTGCCGAAGCCGTGTGCCACATTCAACACGCAGTACTTCAGGATCTGTACTTCGTCTGCTTTCTTA
>CBFHJC010000243.1:0-1333 GCA_965656045.1 Aequoribacter sp. | reverse complement strand
CTGGGGGCACTGTTGGCCCGTTTCGGTAGAGTATACGAGTCGATTTTTTGTCATGAGGGCTGAACGTTTCATCAAAGCCAAAAGAATAGCACGACTCTGCGGCAACGCTAAGAATCTGCTTTGAGTGCACCATTGCATTGCTTGATGCAAGCGATTGTCTCGTAACTCATATTGGCGTAGTCAGTGCCGGTAAAACCCCTTATGATTCGGGAGGCCAATTCAAACAATTGATGACCTTAAGGCATGGTATTTGTGACTACCGATATTTCAGAATCTTTGATAGACCTGCAAACGCGGCTTGCCTATGCCGAACATGCGCATGCAGAACTAGATCAAATTGTTGCAACTCAAGATGTTATGATTCGCGAGTTAAAACGGCAAGTGAATGAGCTTAAGGCAGCGTTGCAAGAGATGAGTGCCTCATGGGGCGCAGAGGTCGGAGCAACGGAGCGTCCACCCCATTATTAATAAACAAAAAAGGAGCTGGAGATGAGCGAAAGTGCTCGAGTAGAGACCCCAGAACAGGCCGAGTTTCGGCAGTATTGCCGTTCATGGATTGCGGCGAACCACCCCGGAGAATCACCGGTACGTCTGCCTCAATCGGCGATCGAGATCATGAATCCCGATCAAATGGATTTTCTGCAAGCATGGCAAAAATCGGCCTATGACGCGGGTTTGGTCGGTTGCGATTACCCGGTAGAGTGCGGGGGGGTGGACACACTAATTTCCAACGTATTGCCAACGACGAATTGGTGAGAGCCAAAACACCCATCTTACCGAATGTGATCGGGCTGGGGATGGCCGCGCCCACGATTCTTAATCACGCGTCAGACGAACTAAAAGCCCAGTTGCTTCCTAAGTTGTTATCGGGAGAAGAGATCTGGTGCCAGGGCTTCAGTGAGCCGGGTGCAGGTTCAGATCTCGCCAACGTACAGACATTCGCCGAGCCTACAGACGACGGCAAGTGGGTCATCAATGGGCATAAAGTCTGGACCAGTCTGGCACACTTTGCGGATTGGATGATTATTTTGGTGCGGACAGACAAATCGCATAAATACGACGGGTTAAGCTACTTTGTGGTGCCGATTAAAGCGGCACTCGGTAAAGGTGTCACTGTCAGACCCTTAATCAAAATGACCGGCGAAACGGGTTTCAACGAGGTGCTATTCGATAACTTAGTGATCGAAGATCGGATGCGACTTGATGAACTCGGCAAAGGTTGGCAAGTCGCCATGACCACTTTGTTATTTGAACGCGGGGCGGGCAACTTAGACACGCCACGGGCTGGCGGCATGGAAAGCAAAACCTCATTTACCTCTTCAGTGGGTTCGGT
>CBFHJC010000242.1:0-1356 GCA_965656045.1 Aequoribacter sp. | reverse complement strand
CCCGATTTTTAGACGACCCCAGCAGCTGTTCCGCCTCTTCTTGATCGCGCAACGGATCTTGATGGCGGCTGGCGGTCCCTTTTATGGGACGCGTCTTTACATTCTGTCCTTTGACTTCGATAAAGAGCTCAGGAGAAAAGCACAAGATATCATCCAGCGGGCTGTTCAATAGGCAGGCGCTATAGGGACCGGCATTACGTATTCGCAAGGTCTTGTAGGCGTGCCACGAATCAGACAAGTGACAACGGAACGCCTGTGCATAGTTAATCTGATAACAATCACCCGCAACAAGATAACTGCGTATGCGTTCAAAGTTGGCTTCGTAGTGCTGATGATCCGCCACAGCTGTCCATGATAGCGAAGAGGGTGCCTGTTCAACCGTCTTGGTGGGCGTTGGAGAGTTCAGCATGGTGGCTAAACTTTGTTTTATCGCCCGACTATCAGCGCTTAAATCAGAACCATCATCGATCCACAGGCATCTTTTGCCTGCATGATCGATCACGAGCGCCCACGCGTAATAGGCGGCGAAGGCAACCGCTTGAGTATGAGACGCTAATCCAGACTGAATACCGACCAGTGATTCACCCAGATCGTAGCTTAAAGCGCCGATCCAGCCACCCGCGAAAGGGTACTCAGAGGTCGCTGCCTGTCGACGGCTTGAATAGGCAGTGGTCCAGTTTTGAAAGAACGCCTCGACATCGTCAGGATGTGTGCTTCGGCACTCGATCATTTGCTCTGGCAGGCATGTCAAAATGTCAAAGCCTTGATGCGCAGACGAAGCGCTGGCACTGTCCAGAAACACAAATCCCTCACGCTTGCTCAAGAGTTCAGCAAGCGCTGCCGTATCGGTCGGGTAGGGAAGATGTTCAACGTTTGGAACGCGCATAGATCACTCGTAATACTGTTGGGGAGTACAGTAGCGCAAGGCGATAAAAAAGACCAAAAATCTAAGCCATTTGGGCTACGGGAGAAGTCGCATAAATGGGTCACAAATTGACTTTTCAACGGTTTACGGTAGTGTGATCGGCTGAGATACAGGCCCATTATCACTGCGTCGGTCAAGCATCAACTGAGTCAGACGCACCACTTAAGATAAGACATACAAGAGAGCCGCGAGATGTCGAAACAACGTTCTAGAACACTAGAGCCCACGCTCGAGAATCCATTTCAAAAAGAGAACTCACAAGCGTTCTCGGTGCCCGGCGCAATAGCCTCAGAGCCGGGGCTCTACGAAGAGTCGCTCAAGGCGGCCTGGCAACTCCAGCAAAAGCCATTTCGTGCGGCTGGCACCAAATCTATTATGCGTCAGCACCAAAAAAATAGAATGACGATTTGGGAGCGAATCAACTGCTTAAG
>CBFHJC010000241.1:0-1388 GCA_965656045.1 Aequoribacter sp. | reverse complement strand
ATGGTCAGGGTCACATTCTGAAGTGCCGACCCATCGGCCAAAGTATCGCTATCCGTTAGCTCACCATTACCATTACCAACGGTCACTCGGCCAACCATCAGGTAATCCACACCAGCATTCAAGGTCAGATTAGATCCAATGTTTGCAGGTAGTTGGCACAGGCCCTCTTCGACTTCCGTGGTTCCGGCTGGGCAAGTAGCAGCAGCGATTTCAGGCACGCCGACACTACCTTCAACGGTCCAGCCAGCCCACCAGACATTGGTGCCACTGGGGCTAACCGCACCCATGAAGGGCACAGAATCGAGGAAGTCAGGCTTTGCAGTAGACTCGGGGAAGGCATCGTTAATCGCCGCCCAATCTGTCGCAGTGATAACTGCCTCAGGCGCTTGTGACGCAAGATTCGCATCTAAGTCAGCAAAAACCGCTTTGATTGAATCGTTGTCTAATCCTGAGACATTGGCCAAGGTACCTCTGTCGCCCAAGCCAGCGGCACAGTCTTGAATCCAGTTATTCAAGACCAGAGCGTCACCAACCAGCGCCTGAGAATCTGCACCGTTGACGTTAACGCATCGCGTTAATGGCGTTGCGTTATCAGCAGCAACAGTCACAACTGTATTGTGGAAGAACCCGCCTGAGCCCGCCTTGAAGTTCAAGATGTACTCGTCATCTGCCGCTTTCTTGTTCGCAATAATAGTCACGTTAGACAGCGTTGGCTTCGACAAGAACAGGTCAGTACCCTGAGTATCCATCTCAAACGCCTCGCCAGAACCATTGGCAGACTGCTTCACGATGATGTACTGCAAGTTACCCTGATAGCCTTCGTCCCAATCAACTGAGTCGTCAAGGTTATTCGTGAAAACACCGTATTTAAGGTCTACGGTACCGCCGTAAAACTCAATACCGTCGTCTGAGTTGCCTTCAACTTGGATGTACTCCATGGTGGTACCGGCACCAACGCCCACCAAAGAAATACCGTTGATTTCGTTACCAGGAGCAAATTCGTAGCCGCCTTCTGCAACCACGACATACTTCAGCATACCGCTGTTATCATTGGCATTGTAGCCACCAGCGAAGCCTGACTCACCCTCTGAATCGATATTACAAACCGTACCGCCTTCAGCACACTCATTGTGTGGTGCAAAGCCGTGTAGGATCAAACCACCCCACTCGCCTGCGCCAGACAGACCAGCATCATCCGAGCTAAACACAATCGGCTTGTCTGCTGTTCCAGCGGCCATAATCTTGCTGCCACGAGTAATCACTAAGTTGGCAAACGTACCCGTTTGACCATAGACATTGACGCCTGGCTCAATGGTCAGGGTCACATTCTGAAGTGCCGACCCATCGGCCAAAGTATCGCTATCCGTTAGCTCACCATTACCATTACC
>CBFHJC010000240.1:0-1404 GCA_965656045.1 Aequoribacter sp. | reverse complement strand
TTGCGCAGATCAGTCTCGGCACGCAAGCCGATGTCGACACCGCGGTGGCTGCGGCCAAAGCCGCCTTCACTGATTTTTCATGTTCGCCAGTCGAAGACAGAATCGCTCTACTGGAACGGATACTGTCCATCTATCAATCTCGTTATAGCGATATTGCGGAGGCGATCCGACTCGAAATGGGTGCCCCTTCACAGCTGGCATCGACTGCACAGGCAGGTGCTGGTATGGCACACATCGCGGAAGCCATCAAAGTGCTGAAGCAATTTGAGTTTACCGAGGTTCGCGGTGCGCATCGCATTGTCAAGGAAGCGATTGGCGTCTGTGCGCTAATTACCCCTTGGAACTGGCCTATGAATCAGTTGACTTGCAAAGTGGCGCCGGCTTTGGCAACAGGGTGTACGATGGTTCTTAAGCCGAGCGAAGTGGCGCCTTTGTCGGCTTACATCTTCGCTGAAATTGTGCACGAAGCTGGTTTGCCGGCAGGTGTCTTCAACTTGGTTAATGGCGATGGTGCCGGTGTTGGTACTGCCTTATCGAAACACCCCGATGTCGATTTGGTGTCATTCACGGGCTCAACTCGCGCCGGCACACTGATCGCTCAGAATGCGGCGCCGACAGTGAAGCGTGTCACCCAGGAGTTAGGTGGTAAGTCGCCTAACATTATTCTGCCCGATGCACCTCTGGAAGAAGCTGTTATTCGCGGGGCAATGCATATGTTCCACAATACAGGACAGAGCTGCAACGCGCCCTCGCGGATGTTGGTGCAACGCGACCAGTTGGCACAAGCAGAAGCGGCCGCAGCGGCAGCGGCAGAGATGGTTGTCGTGGGCGACCCGTCGGATGAGGCAACTACCATGGGGCCCTTGGTATCTCAGGTCCAATTTGATCGAGTGCAGAGCCTCATTGAGCGGGGGATCGCAGAGGGTGCCAAATTGGTGTGCGGTGGTCTGGGTAAACCCGACGGGATAGAGCAGGGCTACTTTGTGAGACCGACCGTGTTCTCGGACGTCAGTAACGACATGACGATTGCACGTGAAGAGATTTTTGGTCCGGTCTTGGTCATGATTCCCTACGATTCAGAGGAAGAGGCAATTCGCATTGCCAATGATACCGCTTACGGCTTAGCGGGTTATGTGCAGAGTGGGGATATCAATCGAGCCCGAACAGTAGCAGCAAAAATCAGGGCAGGTAACGTCAAAATTAACGGTGCGTCGGGCGGTACGGACATTCCTTTTGGCGGCTACAAGCAGTCGGGCAATGGCCGGGAGTGGGGCGCTCATGGCTTCACCGATTACTTGGAAATAAAAGCGATTGAAGGTTACGAGGCCGGTTGAGATGCGTCGGTTCGTACTAGCCATTGATCAGGGCACGACGGGTACCACAGCGCTAGCGATGGATGCCGAC
>CBFHJC010000239.1:0-1421 GCA_965656045.1 Aequoribacter sp. | reverse complement strand
ACTGAGCGGACGCAACCAGTGTTGCTATTCCGATGGCACCGAGCAAAATCTTTTCACTGATCTCAGTGGTCCAGTGTAACTGCCTTGAGTCGGGAAGGAGTTTCTTAAGTAGCATGTGGGTCGCCTCTATTTATTTTTATAGCGTGATTCCGATTGGCCATCCATCAGACAGGATTCGCTTATGACTACCATCTGCTTCTAGACCGCCTTATGTCAAGTTGAGCCGAAAAAATCTTTGGGCCAAGTCGGTGAGCGGATGAAGAAATTAAGTTGAATTTTAATCGAAAAGTTGTGTCTTCGAGTCAGCTGAGTGTTTGAAACAGTGAGTTTTTGATTCATTCGGCCTCAGTTTTGTGGCACAGTCGACGTTGTGATTTGCTTTAATGCTAAAGCTCAATAGGGCGCTAAAATGTCATTCTCAGTAAGAGTATATGGTCTGAAAGTGTCTTACTTTACGGGTAAGTTAGAGGCCTACTTACGCTATAAAGAGATCCCCTACGAATTTGTCGCGATGACGGTAAAGCAATTTAAACGCACCGTGAAAGCGCACACCGGCGCGATGCAGATGCCGGCAATTCAGCTTTCAGATGGGCGCTGGATGACCGATACCACGCCTATGATTGAGTGGTTCGAGCAAGAGTATCCAGAGCATCCCATTATTCCGTCGGATCCGCTGACGCAATTTGCGGCCTACTTAATCGAAGATTATGCCGATGAATGGTTATGGCGTCCTGCCATGTATTATCGGTGGAATTATCCTGAGAGCGCGGCCTTGCTCTCTGAGCAAATTAGTTCGGTGATGGGTGCTGATTTAATGTTGCCCCAGTGGCTCAAGCGGTACGCAACTCGTCGCCGGCAGTATACTAACTTCGTGAAACGGGATGGCGTTTCGAAGGCGACTCGGGAGCATGTTGAACAGAGCTATCTGCACTTGCTGCAGCGATTGGCACCGATTGTATCGTCCCGCGGTTTCCTGTTTGGGGAGCGTCCTACCCTTGCAGATATTGGCTTGATGGGCCCCATGTTGCGTCATTTCTCGATGGATCCTACGCCTGCGGCGATCATGCGAGAGCAGTATCCCGAGGTCATGAGCTGGGTATATCGGGTTTGGTCGGCTCGTGGTTCGCGGGTAGCAGGTCCTTTGAATCATGCGATTACGCTTGATTTAAATCCATTGTTAAAAGAGATCGCCGAAACACACTTGCCGGCCTTGGTTGCCAATGCACAAGCGTTTGTAGCGGGTGAAAAGCAGTATTCCTTTACCGTTCAAGGGGTCGATTACCATGCGATTCCAACTTCGAAATACCGTGTCTGGTGTCTTCAGAGATTGCAAGAGCGATTAGCCGAGAGTCGCGATCCGAATGCACTTCGGCAGCGACTCAAAGGACTCGGTATTATCGAAATATTAGAGAGTATTGGGC
>CBFHJC010000238.1:0-1529 GCA_965656045.1 Aequoribacter sp. | reverse complement strand
CGTTCACCTTCAATCGTATAGGTTTCAAGCCGCGCCCCGCTGGTATTGCTCACAACCAATACTTTTTCGCCAGGCCACAGTCCCACGGCTTCTAGAAGGTTTGCGTCTATGGTGATACTGCCAACATAATTCAGGTTGGCTTCGGTGACAGTCGCCTTATGTATTTTTGAGCGCATTTGCCAGCGCATAGTCATACCCTGTGGTGGATGTCGGTTGCGTATTGTGCGACTTGTGCATTGATTGTCAACAGTGACGTGGCTCGTGATTACGGTAAACGCAACCGAGGAGACCTTAATCGCGTATCAATCAGTAGATGAAAGACTTTTGCCAATTCACTGTCAATCCAGCGAGAGAATTCAATGCATAAATTTTTGATTATGAGCATTGTTTGCGTTGTCGGCTGCACAAGTACCACTGTAGTTGACGAGATGTCGTCCCGCGAATATGGCTCGACCCCTGAACTGGTGGCGCCAGAGGAGCGTGTTCTTCCTGTTATTCGTCCCGCCAAGGCGGTGGGTTTTGGTGCACAGAATATGCCGACAGCGGCAGAGGGTTGGCGTGTCAATCGCTTTGCCGAGAATCTGCAGCATCCCCGCTGGATCTTGGAATTACCCAATGGCGACGTGCTTGTGGCAGAAACGGATTCACCCGAGGGCAGTGGCGGTTTCTCGGGCTTACAAGGTGTACTGGCGAAAGCGGTGATGCGTTACGCGGGTTCGGGGCTAGGTAGTCCGAATCGTATAGTGCTCCTCAGGGATCACAATGGCGATGGCCGTGCCGATCTGCAAAAAGTCTTGCTCACTGACCTCAACTCGCCTTTTGGGATGGCTTTTGTGAATGGGTATCTGTACGTGGCTAACACCGATAGCCTAGTGAGATTTCCCTATGACTTGGGCGCCGGGTCGATTAATGCCACTGCCGAGATCCTTGCGCCGCTCCCTGCGCTGCCCTTGAATCATCACTGGACCAAATCGCTTGTTGCCGATTCGGCCGGCAAGTTTTTATACATTGGGGTCGGTAGTAATAGCAATATTGGGGAAAATGGCATTGAAATGGAGATTCAGCGGGCAGCCATTTTGCGGTATGAGCTGGAAACGCAAGTTTTGGATGTCTTCGCGGATGGTTTAAGAAATCCAGTCGGCTTAGCGTGGCATCCAGACACCGGTGCACTATGGACAGTTGTGAACGAGCGTGATGAGCTCGGCGATCAATTAGTACCCGATTACCTGACGCAGGTGAATCTCGGTGATTTTTTTGGCTGGCCCGCTTGGTATATGGGCCAGCGACGTGATCCCAGAGTCGGTGAGGAGTGGCTAGCACATCGGTCAGAGGTGGTGCAGATGCCCGATTATGCAGTCGGTGCACATACCGCCTCGCTGGGTCTCGATTTCTATGATCAGCCACACCCCACACTGAAGGGAGCCGCGATTATAGGTCAGCATGGGTCTTGGAATAGATCGCAGTACGCTGGGTATCAAGTGATTGCGGTACCGTTTGTCGACGGTCAGCCAGCGGGCACACCTGAAAAA
>CBFHJC010000237.1:0-1536 GCA_965656045.1 Aequoribacter sp. | reverse complement strand
CATAATCAACCCATCACCTTAAATGATCCAGGCGCTCATGCTGAGGTTATGGCAATCCGCGATGCATGCACAGAGATGGGCAACTATAGGCTACCCCAAGCAACTCTTTACGCGACTTTGGAACCCTGTTTAATGTGTGTCGGTACGATCGTTCATGCGCGCATCAAGCGAGTTGTGTTTGGTGCACGAGAGCCTAAAGCGGGTGCGGTTTGCAGTCGTTGTGCTGGATTCGAGCTAGAGCATTTGAATCATCGCGTTGATTGGTCAGAGGGTATTTGCGCAGATGAATCGGCGACGCTGCTGTCAGAGTTTTTTCAGATCAAACGACGACGGGCTCGTTCAACCTGACCCACAGTGTCAGAACCCTTGTAGTGATAGCCGCTGCAGAGCGTGTGGTAAATAATCGATACTGTCTTGTGGGTTGAGCACCTGACCTTCAGAGATATCCCGCCACTCTAAAATATTACGATAATGGCGAATATTTTGGACATAGGTTACGGCCTCGCTGCCTCGGGCATAACCGAAGCGAGCCTTGCGGTAGTAAACCGGTTTTTGTAACTTGGGCAGTTGTTGCATGACATCCTCCCAAGCGTTAGGGTCACCGCCTTCTTCTGCCGCGAGAACCCGAGCATCGTTTAAGTGTCCCATGCCGACATTGTAGGCGGCCATGGCGAAATAGGTTCGATCGGGTTCAGCGACGTCTGGAGCGAGACGCCGCCGCAATTGATTCAAGTAGCGAGCTCCACCGCGGAGGCTTTGAAGCGGATTCAACCGGTCTGTTACATCAAGCTCTTTCGCAGTGCGTTGGGTCAACATCATCATGCCTCGAACGCCCGTATACGATTTTGCCTTTGGATTCCAGTGAGACTCTTGATACGCAATCGCTGCGAGCAGTGCCCAGTCGATATTGAATTCATGGGCTACTTGTCGAATCAGATTCTCGTATTGCGGTAGCTCGGTTTCCATGTTGCGAAAGAAAGTGTAAGAACCAGACCGAGAAACCAGCGGTTCGAAACTGAAAAACTCATCGGCAAGTCCGGCCATGACGCCATTGTTATTGGTGCTAGAAATAAAAGTATTGAGGGCGTCGATCAGAGCTGTGCTTTGACCCTTGCTACTGGCGTACCAGACCAGTGATTGTGACACTGGGAGTGTAAAGGCCACTTTTAGCCTTGGAAAAAGAGGCTGTTGTAACGAAAATTCATAGTCATCTACGATCGCAAATGGACTCTGCTCGTTGACACTGTCTAGTAAATCGGCCGCATCAACGCTGGCGATGGCTTCCCATCGTAACTTTGGGTGCTCCTGCGCCAGTTGTTCAAGGAGCTGAACATGGCTGGATTCTGCAGGGACGAGAATGAGATGGCCATACAGATCCTCGATCGAGTTGGGTCGAAAGCTACCCGATTCATAAATCACCTGTGGTTTTACTGTGAAATAAGCCTGCGAATGCAAGAAATCCTTAGCCCGTTGATCAGTGAGCGTCAGTCCAGCGGCGGCGATGTGCGCAGTCCCCTCGCGCAGAGTCCTGAAAAT
>CBFHJC010000236.1:0-1554 GCA_965656045.1 Aequoribacter sp. | reverse complement strand
CACGAAGGGAATGTACGAACTCGATCGGTGTAGCGCGCCAGTGAATCAGTATCAAGAGTCCATTAAGCACTAACTAGCATTTAGGCTTTAATCGATGTCCGAAAACGGTTGATTTCGGGTCGACCCGTTGTGCTAAATTAGACGGCCATAACGAATAAGGACAACACGCGCTATGACCCAACCACTCAACTGGCATTTTGCCGCGCTATGGGAATCCATTGCTGATTTCAAACCTTCTGCAGAAGCCCTGGTTGATGGCGATCAACGCCTAACTTGGCGCGAATTTGATGATCGCGCAGCGCGCCTCGCGTCATGCTATCAGCAGCAAGGTCTGCTACCAGGCAGCAAAGTTGCTATTTACTCATTCAACTGTGCCGAGTATCTCATTGCACAGTATGCCGCCTTTAAATCCGGCATATGTCCCGTGAATGTAAACTATCGATATCTGCAAAATGAGCTTTCGTATTTGATCACCAATAGTGATGCTGAGCTGGTGGTCTATCAAAGTAGCTTCGCTGATCGGCTGGTGACGATTCAAGACGAATTACCGAAGGTGCGGGCGTTTATCGAAATTGGCGAAAGCACCGCGCAGTCAACTGAGCTTCGTGATGTCATTGCCTTTCAGGACGCCTGGCAAGATCAGCCACCGCTGCCACGACGCACGCACGAGTCAAACGATATTTACATGATCTATACCGGTGGCACCACGGGTAATCCCAAAGGTGTCATGTATGAACAGGGCATCTTTTCGCAACTGCTCACCAGTCTCGCAATGCAGTACGCTGGCCTCGAGGCCCCCGAGCGGCCAGAGAATGTGATCGATGGTATTGCCTCACTCGATGCGAATGGTTTAAGCCCCCGCAGCATCCCTGCCTGCCCTCTGATGCATGGCACCGGCATGTGGATTGGTGCACTAATGCCCCTCAGCATTGGTGGCACTGTAGTGGTTTACGATAACCGATCGTTCTCTGCTGAAGCTCTGCTCTCGCTGGCTGAACGCGAGCATGTTACCGAAATGGCGATTGTCGGAGACGCCTTTGCCACACCAATCACCGATGAACTAGCACGTGCCAATGAGCGCAACCGTCCTTACCAGCTTGATGCCATGCGGCGTATTTCGTCTAGCGGTGTGATGTTTTCGAGCGAGACCAAAGCGAAACTGCTGCAGGCCATGGATATCACCATCGTTGACAGCATGGGTGCATCAGAAGGTACTTTCGCTTCATCGGTCATTAACCGCGCGAATGTGAACGATGCCAAAACCGCCAGTTTTCAGCTGTCTCCATTGGCAAAAGTATTAAAAGAAGATGGTACAGAAGTGGTGCCTGGATCGGGTGAAACGGGCCTATTGTGCAGTGCACTCCTAGTGCCTCTTGGATACTACAAAGACCCTGTGAAGAGTGATGCCACGTTCAAAACCATTGATGGCGTTCGTTACACCGTGCCGGGTGATTACGCACGAATCGAAGCCGACGGCAGTATCGTTTTATTAGGGCGCGGTTCTACTTGTATCAACAGTGCCGGCGAAAAGATCTACCCAGAAGAAGTCGAAGA
>CBFHJC010000235.1:0-1602 GCA_965656045.1 Aequoribacter sp. | reverse complement strand
AGCATCAACAAAGCCGGCTGACTCGAATGAAGACCAAGCTTCGCCGACATTAGAGGCGCAAAGCGAGCTCCCAATGTTTGAAGCATCCGAAGTTGTAACGACTGAACCTAGCGTTAGTGACGAGGAATCGATAGCGTTAAGTAGCTCGAGCGAAGCAGAGACAACTGCTGACGTTGTTGCGCCTAAGCCTGCTGGGCTCACAGCAGAAGGTCGCGCGCTCAATGATCCTCGAGTCAATCGAAAAGCGGTTGAAAAGCCTGTGATTAACACTCATACGCTAACGCTATTCACTGATCAAATGCCAGCAGTCAACGCGGTCGTCAGAGATATCCCAAGAGCGCCTAACGATCCACGAGGCGGTATGGCAAACGAAGATTCGCGAGAATCTGCCTAAAATATAGGGCCGTACCTTGTATCACTTTGTGATCTGGGTATAATCGCGGTCTTCCAAAGAGCATGGCTCTTTGAAACAGTTTGGTGGGCTGGCTGAGTGGTCGAAAGCGGCGGTCTTGAAAACCGTTGAACCGAGAGGTTCCCGGGGTTCGAATCCCTGGCCCACCGCCAAATAAAAAGCACCCGTAAGGGTGCTTTTTTTTCGATCATACAAACCTACATTGGCCATCCCATCTTATCGTGTTTGGGCCCATCGCTCTCACCGGTGCTGCAATGCTTACTGCCCTTATCAATCGCTCCGCATCTGCAAAGCTTTACAGTTAAACCCACTTTGAACTCGTCGGGTGGTTCAACAATGCTCTGTGTATCGCCGGAGGTGATCTTGAACTTGCGATCGGCACGTTCCAACGCGGTCTAAGAGTTAATCTAGCGGCTTCCGTTGAGCCATATCGGAGAGGTGTAAACCCGCTCTTGATGCTCGCGCTGCGCCTCTGCTTTATGTCGCCGTCCTGATCTGGCCTCGTCATACGCCGTCCAGCGTGGGGTCGATATTTCGAGCACCCTTGCATAATAGAAGGCTTTTTCATTGGCGTCGTAATCAGGATCTCGCCACAGTGTCGTGAGCACTGCCGCACCAACAGACTGACTATAGCTTGCATCGCTCAGATCAACGGTGCTGGTTAAAGGGGGTAAGCGCCCCGCTTTTAATCTACGCTCACCTGACCACGCAACGTCGTAGACTTGCTCGTGCAATGCGCCCTCTGCATCAATCCACCCTTTGATAATTTGGATCCTGTCGAGGTTTGCACCCTCAGGATCTTTCTGTGCAAAAACATAAAAAGACGGAACAGAATCACTTCTCTGAGAAGATTCAAGCGAACCACCCATAGGCACACCTGACGCATACAAATAGGGTATCGGGTTGCCCTGTGCTAAGCGAGATTCGTCTAAATCCCATCCCCCAAAAAATCGGACGCTGATACGGGGTCCCGTGCTCGCGTAGACCTCTTTACGTTTCATCGCATCAAAAATGGCTTCTCTTGTATTCTCTGTTGCCCAAACGGCAGCATAACCAGACGCTACCTGTTCCCAAGACTCAATAACCGCATCATCTGGCCCAATCGTCTGATCACTCCAATTCCGCTGTGTGCCGCCTTCAACCGGAGCTCTTACAATCATGAATGGGCCTTCGAAGCGATTATCAGTATT
>CBFHJC010000234.1:0-1652 GCA_965656045.1 Aequoribacter sp. | reverse complement strand
AGGGTGTGGTCGCTGCGACCTCTGGCCACAGGGCAGGAAAATAGAACTGATAAAAATCCCTCACCGTTTCTAGCGAACGCTCGCCTAGATCGCGAGTCATAGAGACCGGACCAAACAGATAACGCAAAGCAGGACGCTGCGAAATGTATGCGCCAAGACCCGACCATAGCTCATCGAGCGAGTGGCGATCGCGATAACGGTATTGCACAAAGCTCCGACCCAACTCCAAACTGCGCTCCAGAGACTTCGAGGGCACCCTGTGTAAGTCGAACAACGATGACGTATACAGCCCATCAAGCCCATGATTGCGAAGCACAGTTCGTACGTCTGCGAGTCGATAAGCGCCCACTATTTGCTTATCAATCGGATGCCAGAGCAGAAGGTGATCGTAGTGATAATCGTACCGATCGATGTCTCTTGGAGACCCACTGCCCTCTCCGATTGCGCGGAAACTCAGCTCTCGCAGTCGACCCAACTCCCGCAAAATACAGTCGCCCGCTCGCGCTTTGTACAGTCTTATTTCTCGACCGCGCGGGGTACTCCCCAAAAGTTCGCAGTCCGCAATCTCATGCGACAGAAGCAGCCTATTCTCGGCCGGAGCCACGGTTTCCTCGCCCTGAAATAGAGGTTTACTGTTGCGGGCCAAACCATACACATGACGCTTGAACTTCTGCGCGGTGACCTTGCGCGACTCATCGCGGTCGTAATGCTCGATCGGGATAAGATGGCCAATGCGCGCATCCACCGTGCGGTGACACTGCTTGAACATCTCTCTGACCAACCAAACCGTCGACAGCGGCTTGGCTAAAAACGATAAGCTGTAGAAGAAAACCGAGTTTCGAGCGGCGACATAAATGGGAAGAATTGGCGCCTTGGCGGACTTTGCGATCTTGAGAAAGCCCGGGTGCCAGACACCATCTCGAACCCCCTGAGGCCCAAACCGAGACACCTCACCTGCCGGAAAAATAATAGCTGCACCGTCGCTCTCTAGATGCGCCTTAATTGTCTCTAGATTCGACTTGGGTGTCTTACCGTCCATATTATTCACGGGCAATAAGACCGGTCGTAATGGCTCGATCGCAAGCAACAGATCGTTCGCCAAAACCTTAACGTCGGGTCTGATGCTTGCCACAAGATTGAGTAATGCCAGCCCATCAAGCGACCCGATGGGATGATTTGCAACAATGACTACTGCGCCTTCTGACGGTATTCGAGCTCGCTCCCGATCACGTGTTCTGAGCGAAAAATCAAAAAAGAGGAGTACTTTTTCGACGAACTCTAGACCCCTCGCATACGGGTATTCGCGCTCAAACTGTTGGATACGCGCCTCATGAAAAAGGAACCCCAAGAACTTCAGAAGAATCGGGCCAATCTTTGTATGCTTCTCGAAAAAATCAGGGAAACGGTCTTCGAGCGCTGCTTTGACGTTCAACATAGTGCTTAAGGCGCATCCTGAAAGTAGACACCCGCATCATCACCGAGCCATGAGCTTTCGTGCGCCATTTTATCTTTTGCAGTGGGTCTGAAATGCGACTCCAAAAAGTCGATCCGCCCGCCACGTGCCAAAAACTCACTAATTTCTCGATTGAGCTGCTCTCGCAAAATCTGTTTTTCGTAACGTCGATCTAATTCAGAACCGTTCATTATTTGCG
>CBFHJC010000233.1:0-1676 GCA_965656045.1 Aequoribacter sp. | reverse complement strand
TCAATGTTGAGTGTAAGAGGGGCGCTCATTAAAGGCGCTGTGACTATTGTTTCCTCGGTTTCATTGGTTTCTGCGAAGGCAGCAAGGTGAGTGAGCGCCGCGATAAGGCCCAGGCACAGGTGATTTGGTTTCATAGGCCGCCCTCTGAGTGAAAGCGCCTATTTTAGGTGGGTTAAGGACGGCGTGCCTGCGACAAAACAGCGCACCTTGTTAGCGGTGTTCAGCCTCTAGGTCGAGCAGCTTTTGTTTGGTTTTTAGACCACCACCAAAACCCGTCAGAGAGCCGTCGCGGCCAATGACACGATGACAGGGGATAATAATGGCAATCGGATTGCGCCCATTAGCGGCACCCACAGCCCGCACCGCTTTAGGTCGGCCGATTTGGGTCGCGATATCGGCATAGGCTAGGGTATCACCGTAAGGGATGGTTTGCAGTGCGCTCAGCACCGCTTGCTGGAACTCGGTACCACTCTTTGCCAAGGGTAAGTCAAATTGCCTGCGATCACCCCGAAAGTAATCGTCGAGTTGCGAACAGGCTTCCTCGAAGCAGGCCTCGTTAAACTGCCATCCGGAAGGTGCCTCTCCAATCGCGAAAGCATTGGGGAAGCGAAGCTCATGTAAAGCCTCATTGGTTCCGGCTAATCGGAGCGTGCCGACCGGAGAGCTATAATAGTAAAAATACATGATCGTGATCCTTACACTAGATTGTTACAGTATCACACGACCGATCGCTGTTGGCTGGCGATCTTTTCATCTGTTAATTGCAAATTCGACCGAGGTAGGGCATGAGTTTAGCGTTTGAATCTGTTCGCGATGCACTTGAAGGGTTGGCTGCGGAGTGCAGGTACATACGCGCTGCCATCAATCAGGTTGGCTACCCACCGGAGCGAGTGGGTAGTAGCGATCCTGAGTCGTTGATGCGAATCATTGTGGGGCAACAGCTCAGTACCAAAGCGGCTGCGACAATTAACGCTCGCTTGGCAAGTCTGTTGGATGGAGGCGGCTATGCAGTGATACCTCAGTTGTCAGATGAGGCTTTGCGCGGTGTTGGTTTGTCCCGACCAAAGATCCGCTATCTACGTGCGCTCGCCGAGGCGATCTTGAACCAGTCTCTGGACCTTGAGGTTTTGTCTCAGTTGTCGGACGAGGATGTTGTGCAGCGGCTCATCGCTTTACCTGGGTTTGGGCTCTGGTCTGCGAACATGTATCTCATCTTCAATTTACAGCGGCCTGACGTTTGGCCCATAGGCGATTTAGCGGTACGCGCCGGTATCAGCCGGCTGGTGGGGGCATCTTGCCGGCTCAGCGAGCGCGAGCTCGACCAGTGGGGTGAGCGATGGCGACCCGAGCGCAGCTCGGTTGCGCTGCTAGCATGGTACTTTTACGCAAAAGTTCCCGGAATATGACATTTTTGTGAAGTATTGCCGTTATAAAGGCTCAGTTTCAGTCGCGTTATCCTTCAGACTATGCATTCGTGCTCAAATTTTATTTGAACACGCCAATTATTTAGAGGAGTAACTATGAAAAACGTAAAGCTGAGTGCTTTAGCTATTGCGGTTGGACTTGTATCAACCCACGCATTAGCGCAGGAAGCCCCGGGTACAGAAATCGAAGAAGTCGTTGTTACCGGCTCGCGTATTACTGACCCGAACGTGGTTAGCTCGTCACACATTTCG
>CBFHJC010000232.1:0-1710 GCA_965656045.1 Aequoribacter sp. | reverse complement strand
GATGCTGTTTCCAGCAAGCCCGCGTGCTTGCATGCCCAATGCTTTTTTGAGACCATGGCGCGCCCTAAGTCAGGGTTGCTATGGTCGTCCATTCGGTCCCCTCGCAACGATAGTTGGTAAACCCCGCCAGGCCCGGAAGGGAGCAACGGTAGTCAATGCGTCGTGTGCCGAGGTGTGGCTGTTTGGGCGACCGCCATTTCGTGTTTCTGTCGCCCTAGTGTATCCTGTGAGTCAGGTTTCAATTCAGAGTTTCGGCAATGGCCTACACGGTACTAGCACGTAAATATCGCCCCCAAGTGTTCCGCGAAATGGTGGGTCAAGAGCACGTGCTGAAAGCTCTAATTAACGCGCTGGATCACGATCGATTACACCATGCCTATTTGTTTACTGGCACGCGCGGTGTGGGTAAAACCACCGTAGCGCGGGTACTGGCAAAATGTCTCAATTGTGACGTCGGTGTGAGTTCCGAGCCCTGTGGCACCTGCGCCTCTTGCATCGAGATTACCGAGGGGCGAAGTCTCGACTTAATCGAGGTAGATGCTGCCTCTCGCACTAAGGTAGAAGACACGCGTGAGCTTCTTGAGAACGTTCAGTACGCGCCCACTCGATCTCGATTTAAGATCTACCTAATAGACGAAGTACACATGCTGTCTTCGCATAGTTTTAACGCCTTACTGAAGACCCTTGAAGAACCACCTGAGCACGCTAAGTTTCTGTTGGCGACAACCGATCCGCAGAAGTTGCCAGCGACTATTTTATCGCGATGCTTACAGTTCCACCTGAAGAACTTGAGTCCGGCTCGCATCGCCGAGTATCTTGCCCATGTGCTTGAGCGAGAGGTGATTACGAGCGAGCCGCCCGCTCTCGTGGAGATAGCGCGTGCAGCAGAGGGGAGTATGCGGGATGCCCTCAGTTTGACGGATCAAGCCATTTCGCATGGCGGGGGACAACTTAGAAGCACTGAAGTCGCAGCGATGCTGGGTACCTTGTCGTCAGCAGACGTATTGCCCTTGTTGGCTGCGTTAGCACAAAGTGATGCGCAAAGAATGTTGGCTTGTGTGGATCTGATGGCGACCCACGGCGCTGATTTTACAAAGGCCCTCGACGCACTGCTGCACTGGTTACACCAAATTGCTCTGAATCAATGGGTGCCCAGCGCTCTTGACGCATCGATGCCTGAGTTTGATGAATTACAGATGTTGACACAACAGCTCAGTGCCGAAGATGTGCAACTGTATTTTCAAATGTTGACTCAGGCTCGCTCAGATTTACTGCTCGCTTCAGATGCAAGAGCAATGTTCGACATGATTCTGCTGCGACTCATCGCCTTCAAACCTGCCGCTGTCTTTGTCGATCAAGACGTGGTGTTAGAGCCGCTCGAGAGTTCGAGTGCACCACGGGTTGAGAGTGCTGAGTTGCAAGAGGATCAGCCCGCGGTCTTGCCAGATCCAGACAGCTCAAACGTGGCGCAGGTTGAAGCCACCCAGGTGAACGATACTCGTGGCAAAGATCTCGAAGATCAGGCGCGCTCTGATGAGGTGTTGGCGACAGAATCACGGGTGGACACTCCACCGACAGAGCAGCTGCTGGGCACCCAAGACCCGCCACTTGAGGAGGCTGAACCCGCAAAAAAGTTTGAAGGTGGGCACGCCGTTGCGACGGCGACAGAGGGTTTCGTGCTGACGGTAGCGTCGTGGCCACAAATGATGG
>CBFHJC010000231.1:0-1724 GCA_965656045.1 Aequoribacter sp. | reverse complement strand
AGTGCAAGGCAAAATGCTCAGCATCTGGGCCGTATACCAGCCTTTCAGTGGGCGGCTTGACAGCTTGTTGCATTACTTCCGCTAGTGAACTTGCGGTTACCATGCACGAAAATAGGCTTAACCCAAGACTCAGGAACACCCCGCGACTCAGTTGCCAAACATTAATCGATGGCATAAATCCCCAGCGTTTTGACGCCGTTTGCGTCAATACCAGCTCGGTACATCCCCGGCGTATTGAAGCTATACACCACCTCTCCTGCAGGCGTCAGAGCAATGATACCGCCGTCGCCCCCCATCTCTACAAGCTTGTCCTGAATGACAGCATCCGCCGCCTCTTGCAGCGATAATCCCTGATACAGTGCGCGCGCGCAGATATCGTGTGCTACCGCAGCACGAATGAAGTATTCACCATGTCCGGTGGCAGAGACACCACAGCTTTGGTTGTCGGCGTAGGTGCCTGCGCCAATAATAGGTGCATCACCGACGCGGCCGAAACGTTTGTTGGTCATACCACCGGTCGACGTGCCCGCACTCAGATTACCCTGTAAATCGAGGGCTACGGCACCCACCGTGCCGTATTTTTCGGGTTTTGGAATCGTCATTTGTGCGGTGCGCTGCTTTGCGCGCTGGACTTGCTCGAGTCTTCGTGGTGTCACGAAGTAGCTGTTATCGACGAATTCTGTTCCGATTTGCTCGGCAAATGTCTCGGCACCAATACCGACGAGCATGACGTGAACCGATTGCTCCATCACGGCGAGCGCAAGCTCTATTGGATTCTTGACTCGGGTCACGCCTGCGATTGCACCGGCATTTAAGTCGGAACCGCGCATGATTGAGGCGTCAAGCTCGACGGTTTCGTCGTGGGTTAGTACCGCGCCGTGCCCCGCATTGAATAGCGGACTGTCTTCCAGTTTTTTAATCACTTCAACCACAACCTGCTCACTGGGGACGCCTTCTTTCAAGCGTTGATAGCCATAATCTGTGACCGAGGCCAGTATGCTGCGATAGTCGTTTTCGAGCTCTGGGGTGAGTTTCTCGCGCGTAATGGTGCCTGCACCACCGTGAATGACAATCGCGACGTCAGCCAAGCTGGGTGTGACGGTGAACAACAAGCAGAGTGTTATCAGGAAACGATTCATCGTATCTCCAATGTTTTAGATGGGGTGTTTAGAGTGTTAATCCAAGCGCCTGCTAGAATACACAAACCGCCCGCTAAGACCCATAGGTTAGGTACTTCCTCGAAAAATAGTATACCGAGCACAACTGCCATCGGGACCTGTACATAGCTAAATGCCACGACAATGCCCGCGTTGTGTAATGCCAAACCTTTGGTAAGACCGAGTTGCCCGATCTGCGTAAAAACGCCGACACCCAGCAGAATGAGCCACTCAATTCCAGTAGGCCAGACAAAGTCACTCCAGCCCAGTACTGCGGTAGCGGGAAGGCAAATCAGCGGAAAATAAAAAATGATCACCGAGCTGTGTTCTGTGGCGGCGAGCTTCCTGACGATCACGTACGCAACTGCCGATCCCAGAGCACCGAGTAGTGCAATGGCAATGGGTAACGACGCGAGGGAGTGCTTTGGTGAGCCCTGGATTAGGCTCGGGGACACGATCAGAAGCAGGCCGATAAGACTCAAAGCCAGACACGTGATCGTATTGCGTCGTATGCCTTCACCCAAAGCGAGCAGGGCGATAAGCAAAGTGAACATCGGATGGGTATAT
>CBFHJC010000230.1:0-1743 GCA_965656045.1 Aequoribacter sp. | reverse complement strand
TAGTTTTTCTACGTCTGAACTGGTCCTAAGCAAGAATTCTTACTATAACCCTTTGGGTGCCGTAGGCTCGCCGAACCGCCTACCTGATTCTATTGTCGGAGATGGCCTGCCGGCAGAGGGTTTAGATATTGTTTTGGACAACTATCGCTTCGCCGAAGTACCAAGAATCATTGATAACGATGGCGAAACCTATCGCTTCTTGCAGGGTTTCAGAGGCACGGTCGGTGCATGGGACTGGGAGTCGGCAGTCTCTTGGTCACGCGCGACCAAGGATGATATCACTCGTAATCGAGTGTCTAATACGCTCATGCAGGAAGCGCTCAATGATCCAACTGAAGCAGGTTATAACCCCTTCACGGGTGGTCTAAAAGACAGCAATATCGAGCGCGCGCTGGTCGATGTGTACCGTAAATCTGAGACTGAACTGACCACCTTCGATGTGAAATTTTCTAATCCAGAGATTATGGCACTCCCCGCTGGCCCCATGGGAATGGTTGTAGGGGTCGAATGGCGTGATGAATCTTTTAAAGATGATCGCGATCCGAGACTCGACGGCACTATTGTTTTCACCGACAAAGAGGGGGATACCTATCCTTTCGTGTCTGATGTCGTTAACTCTAGCCCGACCCCCGATAATAGCGGTTCGCGCAGTGTCACTTCTGTCTTTGCGGAACTCCAAGTCCCCGTGCTAGACAACTTAGATGTGCAGTTAGCGCTGCGACACGAGGATCTGTCGGATATTCCGGAAACAGCGACGGTGGGTAAGTTTGCGTTCGGATACCGACCCTTCGAGCCAGTTTTGATCAGGGGCTCTTGGTCTGAAGCGTTCCGAGCCCCAAATCTTGTGACGGTGAATGAAAGTGTGGTCGCGAGAAATAACACCCGAACCGATTGGGCTTGTGAGTACGCGAATGCAGCCTACGTTGCGGCGAATGGTTTAAGCGATGACTTCTTGAGCTGTCGCGCATCAACCCAGCGAGTGGCATTGGGTAGTGATCAGCTGGTTCCCGAAGAGTCCGAAAACATGTCCTTAGGGCTGGTTTTAACACCAACCGATAATTTGACTATCACAGTGGATTACTGGGAAATCGAAAAAGAGGGCACCATCGGATTATTCGGAGAGGAAAATCACACCTTACTCGATTTGGTTTATCGGATCGAAGCGGGTGCCTCAAACTGCAGTTCAACAGGCAATACTGCTGTTGAACGTATCGCGCCAGATGATGACCAAGTCGCGGCCTATGCGGCAGCGGGTATCTGTGCCGGCGGTGATATCTCTCGCATCGTAGATCAATACAAAAATCTAGATACTCGTACTATGAAAGGACATGATATAGGCGTGTACTATGACATAGACACTGATCTTGGTGCGTTCCGCTTCAGCTACAATGGCGCTTTCTTAGACGAGTTTGAGCAGGCGGCGGGCGGCAATGCGGCCACACTCGTTGCAGCTCAAAATGCAGGTATTCTGCCAATGAACTATCCCATTGATGGGTTCGCAGATTTGGTGGGACGCGATGGTAACCAAGACGAGAAACATACCGCGCGCTTGACCTGGCGTAAAAGTGCCTTTGGCGCCTCGCTAGCAGCCTATAAAATTGGTGACTTTTATCAAAGTTCATTGACTCTCGCTGATGGCACGCGCTACGTGATCCCATCGATGACGACCTACGATGCAACATTTGACTACCGCACCGAGCTGATGGGGACCAAAGCGCGATTTCGTTTAGGGGTGAAGAACTT
>CBFHJC010000229.1:0-1845 GCA_965656045.1 Aequoribacter sp. | reverse complement strand
ATTTATAATTAATACTCCGAAGCAATGTTAAATTGTGGTTCGCGATCGTTGGTAGCGCAGGTTTAAGGCCTTTCCCCTGCATAGGAACAGTGAAGGATTCAGGTTTAGGTTTGGTGTGTAGTTAGCGCGACAAGCGCCGCGAAACTCACGCCCTTGGTTTGTCGCTTGCACACGTTGCAAGCTCATAGGTGGCTCGATGCATAGATGGAAGAACACGGCCTTAGCCCTTCTGAGCAGTAAGGCCTTAATAGTCGGATCGAGCGTTTGGGCTGTGGGTCTTGGCGATCTCGAATTGGACTCGTTTCTGAATGAGCCCCTCGATGCCCGAATAGCCCTCTTAGATGTCGACGATCTGCTCCCGACGCAAGTGCTGGTAAAGCTTGCCTCAGAAGAGGAGTTTGAGCGGGTAGGAGCCGAGCGTACGTTCTTGCTCATGGGTCTCTCGTTTCAGGTGGTGATCGATTCAGAGGGTGAAAGCTATGTGGCACTCTCGAGTAAAGAGCTCATCAGAGAGCCGATACTTGATTTTATTCTTGAAGTGAAATGGCCCGATGGGCGATTGCTCCGAGATTACACGGTGCTGCTGGATCCACCGCGGTTCGACAATGGTGTGTTAGTGCCCACCGAAGGCGCAAATGAGGCCCTACTCAGGAACGATGCCCCGGGCGCTGGCGTGCCCTCATTGGCCTCTGTTGGAACGACCGAAGGACAACGTACCGCAGTCGGTACGAATTATCGCGTTCAGCCGAACGATACGCTGTGGAAAATAGCGCAGCGTGCTCAGCTCCCCGGCGCCAGTGTTCAGGCTACCATGCTAGAGATTCAGCGCCAAAACCCAGACGCGTTCATTAACAACAACATTAATTTACTGCAGGCCGGGCAGGTGCTGTATCTGCCCACTGAGATTGATGCGAGTTTAAGCGATAGAGATGTCGTAACAGCCGCGATCCGTCGTCAGAATGAAGATTGGCGCGAGGGGAGAGCTTCAACGGCGCAAGCACAACTTAAAATCGCAGCAGACAGCGAAGCCGAGGCAGGCGATGCCCTAAGCGCCAAGAGAGCGCCCGACACGTCCGAGGAGCCTGCGCAGGGTGCGGGTTTAACGGTAGGGAATGCGAAACTGGCTCAGCTCCAAAGTCAACTCAGTCAGATGGAAGAGGAAATGGCTATTCTTCAAGCCATTATCGACGCGAAGGACCAGCAGTTGGCACTCATGCGGGCCACTCTGTCTGCCGGCATCGATGCCGACGCCATGGTAAGTAGTGATCAGGTATCTTCACTTAAGCCAGCGAGTACATCAGAGCAACGCACGCGCGGTGATATCGGTGATGAGATTGATTCAGTGAATGCGGCGCTGGCCGCTGCGTCCTCGAGGGTCAGCGAATCTACTCAGCCGAGTGAATCGAGTGACACTGGTGCACCCGATAGCGGCCAATTGAGTGAGCCACGAACGCCAGTGGCAGAGTTGCCGAATCCTATACAACCCATCGCGACACCACCAGTTGCGAGTAACGAGGTGTCTGGTAGCACAATGCCTTGGTATCAAATTGCCGGAGGTGTAGGTGTTGCGGCACTATTCACGGCTTTGGCTTTGTTCCTGCAACGTCGCAGGTCGCAGGCACGTGAACAGGCTGAGCGCGAGAAAATTGAGCCAAACGCATCGAGCAATTCAGTCACAGATGCGGCGCTGAGCGAGCTCTCGATCCAAGACTCTGAAGGTGGCGCTGAAGCACTTCCGCTAACAATTGTTGATCGCGATTCAAAGGGTAATTTAGGTGATCACTATGTGGCAGAGCTCTCGACTGACGACGCCTTATCGGAAGCCGATATTTATCTTGCTTATGG
>CBFHJC010000228.1:0-1854 GCA_965656045.1 Aequoribacter sp. | reverse complement strand
GAACTGGAACTGGAACTGGAACTGGAACTGGAACTGGAACTGGAACTGGAACTGGAACTGGAACTGGAACTGGAACTAGAGCTAGAGCTAGAGCTAGAGCTAGAGCTGGACGCAGGCGTACTTGGTATCGGTAGTGAAACAGACGGTGTGGTCGGCGTAGTTGCACTCGGGCAGCCGGTCAGCGCCATACTTAAGGCGCCCAGTAAGAGCCAGTGGCTTAGTCGATTAAGATTGGGGTAACACATAGGTTTGCTCCATCTTTTCGGTTGTGACCGTCTCGCCAGCGACAACGCGGGGTCTAAATTTAGCACGTCGCAACTGCCGTATGAAGCGACCCGCGGCCAGCTCGATTGTCTCGTCTACACTCACGCGCTCCACGGAACGCACCGATCCCCGCTCTGTGACATTGAAAGTGATCGACAGATTGCCCTCTTCTTTTGGCACCGAGGGAGCGATTAACCGCAGCCCGCCGAGATCTGGCAGCAGTACAGGGTTCTGAAAGAGTTCTGCGCGCAACGCAGTCGCTTGCTCTGGGTCTGGCAGTTCGCCAATCACGGTATCAATTTGACGGTACAAGTCATTTGCATTGCGTCTTTGGTCGCGCCACAAATACCAGTCCGCCAGTTGAATACTGGCATGAAAGGCTTCGTAGCTGGTCTCGCCGTAGAGCTTGGACTGAATTTTGACCAACTCAGCAATGATGATCGGCGCGGATCGATCACTGATTCGAAAGTATTCGTAGAAATTGCTCTGGGACTGATTCTCATCGAAAGAGGCTCGCTCCTCGAAGGGTGATCGCTCGCTGCTGTTATCGAACGAGGTAACGAGAAAATAGGTTTGTAGCAAGCCGTGTAGGGTTTCGGCTACCAGCAGATCCTGGTTGGTATCGGCTAAATCGTCCAGAGCGCGATTGAGCACTGAGAGCATGTCTGCCAAACGGAAAAACTGCGTCTCAGAAGGGTTTCTGAGAAATGCCGCCCGCTGCCAGCGAGCGTGGGATAACCAAGCTTGTGCGCGTTCGACGCCCGGTGTCAGGGCGCGTTCTTGCAGACGCACCAGATACTCTTGGCGCTGATCGGCTTCCGTTTGATCGCTCAGAGCATCAAGGCTCACGATCTCGGCTTTGATAAACGGGATCTGTTGAGCGCTATACAAGCCTCGATTGATGCGAGCGATATGTGCTCCTCGCCGCAACACGTCCACGGCTTCACGGTGCTGTCCCGCGCGTTGCGAGGCCAATCCAAGTGCTAAGAGTTGTTCGCTCAGTGACGCATCAAAAGCGCCTTGCTCGCGCTCAATAGATTCTATCGCCGTTTTATAGCGGTCACGTTCATCGCTACCTAGCTGGACTAGATTGTTCGAATCACTCAGATCGATCAGGCTCTCTTGGGCAGGAGTCGCGGCTCCAATATTACCCGCGAGTGTCCCGACGCCTAGCGCAAGCATTAGTCCTCGTTTGAACACAGAGTCCTCCAAGATGGCGCAGTTGCGCCTTGCTTTATCCTACGACTATTGACAACGCAGTGCAGTGAATTACTCACTATCACTCTATAAAGATACGGTATTGCGGGCTCAGTGGGTTAAAAAAAACGCGGTATGCCCCTTTGAGGTTACCGAGAGATTGAGCAGATGATCATGTGAACGTCGTGAGTGGATCTTTTTGGGGCTTTTTAAGAGCTCGCTGACGTCTCTGCACTGTCAGCAAAATGGCGCGTTAAGGGGTGGACTGAGACCTTGTTGGGTATACCGGTGCGGGTTCAGCGAAGAGTGGCAAGGTTGGGAATAAATAAAAAGAACGCCAGCGATCGCCATAGGAAGCCTCTACCGTGTGGCCAGTAATCGCTAGGTATCGTT
>CBFHJC010000227.1:0-1889 GCA_965656045.1 Aequoribacter sp. | reverse complement strand
AGCTGCTGGCTAAGGCTGGTCTCGATGCGGCCCAATTGGTCTGTATTGGCATTACCAATCAGCGTGAAACATCGGTGATTTGGGATAGCGAAACACTTCGTTCCCCCGTGAATGCCATTGTTTGGCAGTGCCGACGAACTGCCGATGAGTGTGAACGACTCAAGCAAGAGGGCTACGAAGACCTAGTACGAGCAAAAACTGGGCTGGTGTTGGATCCTTATTTCTCTGCGACTAAGCTCGGTTTGCTAGCAGCGGGGCCCGAAGCCAGGGCACTGAGGGCATCGAATCATTTAAAGTTAGGTACCATAGACAGCTGGTTAATTGCGCGCCTAAGCGGTGGCAAAGCCCATGTGACTGACGTATCGAATGCCTCGAGAACCTCGCTCTATAATATTCATTTGGGAGAGTGGGACGAGGAACTCTGCACCCTGTTTCAGGTGCCGATGGAACTCTTACCGGGCGTCAAACCCAGTAGCGGAGTCATGGCGACCACACTCGGGCTGGAATGGCTGCCAGACGGTATACCCATCAGTGGGGTGGCGGGCGACCAGCAAGCCGCACTTTTTGGGCAAGGCTGTTTTGAGCCCGGACAAGCTAAATGCACCTTTGGTACGGGCTCTTTCATACTTATGAATACCGGAACCGAAGCTGTGCAGTCCAGCACGGGCATGTTGACCACGATTGCCTGGCAACTTGACGCTAAGGCGCCAGCTTACTACGCCCTAGAGGGTGGGGCTTTTCTGTGCGGTGCTGCAGTCGATTGGGTGCGAGATAGTCTCGGTATCATTCAATCAGCGCAGGACATCGAAACTTTGGCGAACACGGTAGAGTCAAGTGAGGGGGTCGATTTCGTACCCGCTTTGACCGGATTGGGTGCGCCACATTGGGCGCCTACTGCTCGGGGTCTCATTACGGGGCTGTCACGCGGAACGCACGCGGGCCACATTGCGCGGGCAACGCTTGACGCCATGGCATTGCAGAACGCAGATATCTTGGCAGCGATGGTGGCGGATTGCGATCTCTCGCTCCGTGATTTGCGGGTCGATGGTGGGGCCTGTGCGAACAATCTACTGATGCAGATTCAAAGCGATTTACTCGGGCGAAGCTTATTGCGACCCTTACAAATCGAAACGACTGCGATCGGTGCCTGCTACCTAGCTGGCATTGGGGTCGGATTGTGGCGCGACGCTTCGCATGTCGGATCACTCTGGAAGGAAGAGCGCCGCTTTGAACCTATTTGGTCAGACCAACAACGAGCGCAGCGTAACGCGCAATGGCGAGCGGCAACAGCACAAACATTATCGCGTCTATAAAACAAGGATTGATCATGAAGACGACTTTTAAGCACTTCTGTGCGTTCTATTTTAGTTGCACTGCTCTGGCTCTTGGGGCGGTGGTTGTGCAAGCCGAGGACGAGGCAGGTGCTAAAGAAGACGCGGGACCTATTTGGCAGGGTGAGACAGAGCAGGTAAGGTTCTCAGTGCAAGAGGGGACATGGCTCAATATCGACGTGAGCCCTGACGGTGAGCGCCTTGTCTTTGATCTTTTGGGAGATCTGTACTTACTGCCAGTTGAAGGCGGCAAAGCGGTTCGTCTCACCACGACCACGGCACAGGAAGTGCAACCGCGGTTTAGTCCCGATGGCCAGACATTAGCTTTTATCAGCGACGAGAATGGTGGTAACAATATCCACCTGATGTCGCTGGCGTCACTCGAACGTCGCGCACTCACAGAAGAAACATTTCGTCTGCTTTCGAACCCAAGATGGCATCCAAGTGGCACTGGCATCGTGGCGCGTAAGCATTTTACGGGTACCCGTTCGCTCGGGTCTGGAGAAATGTGGTTATACCATCTAGAGGGCGGTACTGGGGTTGCGCTGACCGACAAGC
>CBFHJC010000226.1:0-1916 GCA_965656045.1 Aequoribacter sp. | reverse complement strand
TACGAACGAACGACTTAGCGCTTTGGAAACCAAGGAATTAGCCCTGAAGTCGTTCGAACGTAGTCTTCGTAGCCTGGCTTCTCGCGACCCAACTTTTTTTCGAGGGTCGCTTTGCCTGTGACACGCACCACTAACCACGAGTAAAGTAGAACTCCCACTAAACCGAATCCGACCTGCGGCACTTGAATCGCAATCAAGAATAAACCCCACCACTGAGCGAGCTCACCAAAATAATTCGGATGTCGGGTATAACGCCAAAGCCCCGTGTTCAGAACCGTTCCCCTCGTAGTCTCATCAGCCCGAAATTTTGATAACTGCCAGTCCCCTACTGTCTCGAAGAAAAATCCAATCCCCCATACACCAATACCCACCCAAGCGAGAATCGTCATATTGGCAGACGGCGCCATAGCAAAAAAGATCTGCTGAGGTAGTGTCAGCAACCAGATCACCACACCCTGAAGTAAAAATACCTGCCGGAGGCTTAACCAATGAAACGCCCAACCCTCGGGCGCCCAGCTTCTTAGCTTGGTGTATCGCACATCTTCGCCGTGCCCCCAGTTTCGATGCACCAGATACACGCTCATTCGCAGACCCCAAATTAACACCGCAAATAGCGTTATCAGGGCTGCAGGCCCCTGTGCCTGGGTCTTCCAGAACGAGAAGCCAATCAGTAGGCAAATCAAGCCAGAGAAAGCCATATCGATAATACTCACGTCTCGAATAAGGATACTGATCACCCACAGTGTCATAATGGCCAAAAGACTTATCGCTGCGGTTGTCATCATTAATTCGAACATTTTTCGCTCTTCCACTTTTATAGTTAGACTGAGAAGGATACTCTGGGTAGATTGAAATTACGAGACGGATCAACGAGGGGAAGTATGCGCGATTCGGTTGCCGTTATCTCGGGCGCGGGTAAAGGCCTTGGCAGAGCTTATGCACTAGAGCTGGCCTCGCGTGGCTGTCGGGTTGTTGTGAATAACCGACTGCATCCCAATCAGCCATCTTCGGCAGAGAAGGTCGTTGCCGAAATACGCTCTGCAGGCGGAACGGCAATCGCGCATCACGGGAGTGCGCATGATGCAACTTGCGGAACGAGTTTAATCGATACCGCGATGTCGCATTGGGGAAGGATCGATATAGTCATTGCTAACGCTGGCTATGATCAGCCGCAAAGCTTCCACCACCAATCCATGAGTGATTTCACCGACATTATCACCACCAACTTCTTTGGCACAGCACAACTTCTGCATGCGGCATGGCCCAATTTGAGGGCAGCGAACTATGGTCGCGTGGTGGTATCAACCTCAACTGCGGGTCTATTTGGCAATCATGGGCAAGCTGCTTATGCCGCGTCGAAGGCTGCACTCATTGGACTCATGCGCAGCCTACATTTAGAAGGCCTCAATCGAGGTATAAAGATCAATGCAATTGCGCCTTACGCTCATACTCCCTTAACCGACGCCTGGTTTTCCGATGCGCTGGCATCCGTATTCACCGCAACACAGGTGGCTAAGTTTCTAACAGCACTCGTGAGTCCAGAATGCACAGCATCTGGGCGGACTTTTATCGTCGGCGGAGACGCTGTCCGCGAAGCTCGTATGCTAGAGACAGCGGCCAAAGATAGCGCATCACCGGCTATTTTCTCTGACCTCGAGGCACTTTCCGCAGCCATTCAGCCACCCTCAGCGAGTGCCGAATTCGAGACATTTCTGAATCCCGAAGAAGCGGAATAACCTCAGAGTGACTCAGAACGACGCCCCATAATCTTCGGACAGCTTAAATCGTTGCACCTTTGCCAATGGATTACGAGGTAGATCCTCTAAACAGACGACCTTCTCTGGCCACTTAAATTTGGCCACGCCAGCGCTCTCAAAATGTGCCTGAATCACCTCTATCGACAGCGGATCATGGCC
>CBFHJC010000225.1:0-1923 GCA_965656045.1 Aequoribacter sp. | reverse complement strand
TGATGACCTTAGTCGATCAATCTCGCCAGGATCAGCTATTGGGGCATCTCAAAGACCATCTGACCACCGCAGAACACGCGAGTGGAGGTAGTGCAGCCAACTCGATTATTGCCGCCTCGCTGATGGGAAGCCCGACTTATTTTGCGTGTAAAGTGGCGCACGATACCGATGGCGACATTTACCTCGGTGATCTGCAACGAGCTGGCGTGGCATGTGATGAAGGCGCCGCTCGTGGCATTGGCACAACGGGGAAATGCTTAGTCTTAATCACTCCCGATGCCGAGCGAAGCATGAATACGTTTCTTGGTATCAGCGCCTCTTTATCCTTAGATCAACTGAACAAATCAGCGCTCGTTAAGAGCGAGTGGCTTTACTTAGAGGCTTATCAGGCGCCCTCTCCAACCGGCATGGAAGCGTGTCTAACAGCCTTGGATATCGCCCGTGACAACAATGTGAAGGTTGCCTTGAGTTTCTCAGACCCAGGAATGGTTGAGCACTTCCGCTCTCAAGTTGACGCCTTGGTCGGAGATCACGTTGATCTTATTTTCTGCAATACCGAAGAAGCACTGTGCTTTGCCAAAACAACGTCAGTAGAAGACGCCATTGCACTCTTGAAAACGAAAGCAAAGCAATTTGTCATGACTCGTGGCGCCGAGGGAGCCCTCGCATTTGATGGCACCACGATGCACGAAATCAGCGCCCATCCGGTTGACGCAATAGATACCAACGGTGCCGGCGACATGTTCGCAGGTGCGTTTTTATACGCATTATCGCGCGGCGAAGGTTTTGCCACCGCAGGTCGCTTTGCGAGTATTGCAGCCGGCACGATCGTGAGTCAATATGGACCTCGATTAAGCGCCTCACAGTGTACAGAATTGAGGCAAGCATTTTTTGGCGACTCATAATATAAGGGATAAGCAAGTGACCAAGCCCGTTATCAAGCAAGATCCTCTCTATCAGATGCTCAGAAATGAAGATGTGAAGGCATTCAACAGTGCCCGAGACACACTCGATACCTCTGAACTAAAAAGTGGCGATTACCGCGGCCGGGATCTGCGTAACATGAATGCAGACGGCCTCGATTTCAGTAACGCCTACTTTCGTAATGCCGACTTAAGTGGCATCGATTTCCGCAACACCGACCTTCAAGGCGCGAGCATTTTGGACGCCAAACTTTCAGGGACGTACTTTCCTGACTCTTTAAGTGCTGAGGAAATCCGCTTGTCGCTCGACACAGGGACTCGGTTGCGAGTAGGTAAGTAGGTAAGCTAACTCAACCTTGAGCCAATAAATCCCGCAGATCGACAATAGCGGCGTTAGCGCGCGTAAGATACGAGGCCATCACCAAAGAGTGGTTGGCCCACAGCCCGAAGCCGCTCCCGTTCAGAATCACCGGGCTCCAAACAGGCTCCAACGACGCCTCGAGCTCACGAATAATCTGCTGAACACTCACGGCCGCATTCTTTTTCTCTAACACGTCTGCAAAGTCAATTTCGATCGCTTTAAGAATGTGGACAAGCGCCCATGCGGTACCACGAGCCTCATAGAACACATCATCAACTTCGCTCCACGGCGTTTTAACCGCCACCTCACTCGGTGCTGGGGTCGATTGCGTAGCGGCTTCATCTCCGGCCAAATCAGTGTTGAGTCTTCGCTGACCCACACTCGCGCTCAACCGCTGTGACAAGCTACCCAAGCGGCTGTCGACCGCTGCTAACCATTGCCGCAGATTATCGGCTCGAGCATAAAACTGAGCATCACTTGCAGCGGGATCTTGGAGCCTTGTCAGATATTGTTGCAAATACCCAAGGCCCTCGCGGTACTGCGACTCTGAACTCGGCAGCATCCAGCTATTAGCCTGAAAATTAAATCGCGGTTCTGCAAGCGCTAGGTCTGGGTCCTCCCTCGACTGCGACTGCGATC
>CBFHJC010000224.1:0-1997 GCA_965656045.1 Aequoribacter sp. | reverse complement strand
TAGATGTCGGTGGCACATTTACCGATTTCTTGCTCATGAACGAGCAAACGGGCCAGACCTATACGGCTAAAGTGCCATCGACGCCAGAGGATTCCTCGATAGGTGTACTCAATGGCGTGGCCAAGATTTGTGACGAGTCTGGTATCGATCCGTCAGATATCAAATTTGTCATGCATGGCACCACCGTTGCAACCAATGCCGTCCTGACGGGACGTGGCGCCAAAGTCGGTTTGGTGACCACTGCCGGTTATGAACACACCCTACAAGTAGCGCGTAGCTTTTGTCCTGGTGGTCTCGGTGGCTGGGTGAGTTTTGTGAAACGTCCTCTTTTAGCCCCCTTGGAGCTGACCATTGGTGCTGAAGAGCGGATCGATGCAGACGGCACGATATCGGCCCCGCTTAATGAGGCCAGCCTGCGTCAGCAACTGAGTCAGCTCGCTGCGACCGGAGAGGTTGAGGCGCTGACGATTTGTTTTATTAACGCGTATGTGAATCCCGAACATGAGCAGCGAGCCGCGGCAATCGCAGCTGATTATTTCAAAGATATCCCCATCTCGATTTCTTCCGATGTGGTTCCTGAAATGCAGGAATATGAGCGCACTGAGACGACGGTCGTGAATTCCTACGTGCGACCAGAAGTGGCTCGCTATCTTAATAATCTGCAGAACTCTCTCGAGGAGCGTCTGGGGCGTGACACCCAGCTGTCAATCTTGCGTTCTGATGGCGGTCTGGCCTCGTCCCGTGCAACCGCCGATTCCCCGGTGAATATTCTGATGTCGGGGCCGGCTGGCGGGGTTGCCGGTGCGCTATTTTTCTGTGAGCAAGCGGGGTATCGCAACCTGCTCACTTTTGATATGGGCGGTACTTCAACTGACGTGGCGCTGATTCAAGATGCCAAGACCAATATTCGTCGCGAAACGATTGTTGGTGATGTCCGAGTTCGTGCGCCGTCGGTTGATGTTCGCACCATTGGTGCCGGTGGCGGATCAATTGCATTTGTTGCCGAGCTGACCAAGGCCCTCCGAGTTGGGCCAGAGTCTGCTGGCGCGGTTCCGGGGCCTGCCGCTTACATGAAAGGCGGCGAGCTTCCAACCGTCTGTGATGCCAATGTTGTTTTGGGTTATCTGCCGAGTGATGCACAGCTGGGCGGTGCTATGGCCATTAACCGTGATGCGGCTATGGCGGCCGTCCAAAAAGTCGCCGATGCGTTAGGGATCGATGTGATGGAAGCGGCGGAAGGGATCATTCGTATCGCGAATGAGGCGATGTTTGGTGCGCTGCGATTGGTCTCGGTCGAGCAGGGTTATGATCCGCGTGATTTCAGTTTGGTGGGCTTTGGTGGTGCCGGTCCTTTGCATGCCAATGCACTTGGCCGATTGGTCAACTCTTTCCCTGTGATTGTGCCACCCGGACCAGGGGTGCTGTGTGCTTATGGGGATGCGACGACTCAGTTACAAGACGAAGCAGCTCGCAGTTATGGTTCGCTCGCGAGTGATATCTCACAGACACAGTTGGCGGCTGATCTCGAGGCCCTCAAAGACCGTGCGTCACAAGCGCTCTTGGCGGATGGTATTGACGCCAGCCAACTTAAAGTCACCTATCAGGCTGATGTTCGCTATGCCGGGCAGGCTTTCCAGATTAGTGTCGATTTCGACGCAGAATCGCTAAACAGTAAGGGTATTGCGGTCATTACCGACGTCTTCGACGATGAGCACGAGAAACTCTTCACCTTCAAGCTGGGCGATGGACATGAGATTGTTATGATTCGTGCCGTTGTCTCCTCGCAAGGACAGGCGCTAGAGATCCGTAAGCAGCCCGATAGCACCCTGACATTGGCTGAGTGCGCAATTCATGAAACCCGAATTTACTTTGAAGGCGCGTGGTATGACGCAACGATCTATGAGCGTTACAAACTGCATGCAGCCTTAACGGTACCCGGACCGGCAATTGTGACGGAGATGGACTCTACCACCTTGATCCTTCCTGGATACCAAGCT
>CBFHJC010000223.1:0-2000 GCA_965656045.1 Aequoribacter sp. | reverse complement strand
GATACAGCATGATCGCTTACTCAAAAAGTATGACACGCTCATCATCGACGAAGCCCACGAACGCAGTCTCAATATTGATTTTCTGCTGGGCTATTTAAAGCGCATTTTGCCACAGCGGCCAGACCTTAAGCTCATTGTGACGTCAGCGACGATTGATGTGAAGCGCTTTTCTGCCTATTTTGACGAGGCCCCAATTATTGCTGTTGAAGGGCGAACTTATCCAGTCGAAGTGCATTACGAAGACCAAGATCAGCACACTTTCGATTTGACTCAGGCGGTTGTCGATCGGCTCACACTGATCGATATGGGTCGCTACGGGGCCCGCGGTGACGTCTTGGTATTTTTACCGGGCGAGCGCGAGATCCGCGACATCGCCAAAGCACTTAAAGGTCAAGAGAGCTTCGATGTGTTGCCGCTGTATGCCCGACTCAGTGCAGCAGAGCAAAATCGGGTATTTCAAACGACGTCCCGCCGGGGCATTCGGGTGGTGCTGGCCACGAATGTGGCTGAAACCTCGCTCACAGTGCCGGGTATTCGCTACGTGATTGACCCGGGTACCGCGCGTATTAGTCGCTACAGCTATCGCAGTAAATTACAGCGCCTGCCGATTGAGCCGGTGTCGCAGGCGAGTGCAAATCAGCGTAAGGGGCGCTGTGGTCGGGTTGCTGAGGGCGTGTGTATTCGGCTCTATAGTGAAGATGACTTTCTTAACAGGCCGGAATTTACTGATCCAGAGATTAAACGCACCAATCTGGCTCAGGTGATTCTGCAAATGCGTCTGTTGAAACTCGGCGATGTGCAGGCGTTCCCCTTTATCGAGCCACCCGACCCCCGTCTGATTCGAGACGGCTTTACGCTGTTGAATGAACTCGGTGCGGTGGATCCTCAGCAGGCTTTGACCCCGCTGGGTCATCAGCTGGCGCGATTGCCAGTCGATCCCAGGCTCGGCCGCATGATTATCGCTGCACAAAAACAAGGTGCCTTGGCCGAGATACTGGTCATCGTGAGCGCGCTAGCCGTGCAGGATCCGCGAGAACGGCCAGCTGAAAAAAGAGAGCAAGCGGATACATTGCATCGACGTTTTCAGCATGAGAAGTCAGATTTTTTAAGCTGGATTCAGCTGTGGCAATATCTCGAGGAGCAGCGCACCGAGCTTGGCACTAATCCATTTCGAAAACTGTGTCAGCGTGAGTTTTTGAATTACCTGCGGATTCGTGAGTGGCGCGATACCCACCGGCAGCTGGTATTGGCGTGTCGAGCCTATGGATGGGCAGTGCGTGATATTCCCCTAGAGCTCGATTACGAATCGATTCACCGGAGTCTGATGGCCGGTCTACTAAGCTACATTGCGACACACCACGAAGGTCCCGAATACGAGGGAGCACGGCAGCAGAAACTGCGGATATTCCCGGGCTCGGTCAATTATAAAAAGCGCCCTAAGTGGATTATGGCCGCTGAAATCGTTGAAACAACGCAGGTATTCGCGCGAACGTGCGCAGCCGTTGAGCCCGCATGGGCCTTAGATATCAACCCCTCGCTGTTGAAACGTCACCACTATGAGCCAAGCTGGCACTTGCGTTCGGGACGAGTCCTGGCCTACGAGCGTGTGTCTCTGTACGGCTTGACCTTGAGTGATAAGCAGCGAGTGAATTATGCACCGATCGATCCAGTCATTGCTCGTGATGTATTTATTCGCGAGGCACTGGTTACCGGTCGCATCAAGCCAAGGCCGCCATTTTTAAGCAGAAATTTGAGCTTGCTTCAGGAGTTGGTGCAGCTAGAAGAAAAGACACGCCGCCGTGATCTGATTGCTACCGAACAGGCACTCGCTGAATTTTATAATGAGCGTTTGCCGGCCAATGTCGCGAGTGGTGCGGCATTAATGAAAGCGCTCAAGCGAGATGCTTCTCTGGCTGAGCAGCTGACCTTTGCACAGACAGACGTGCTTGTGAATACCCTGGCTGATGGGACTGTTGCTCAGTTTCCAGATCGTTGGGAGT
>CBFHJC010000222.1:0-2008 GCA_965656045.1 Aequoribacter sp. | reverse complement strand
GGCCTGTTTCGGTTCTTTCACCTGAAGTCGCCTCTCGTGTCATTGAGGGTGGTCGCACCGTTTGCGCAGCAGCGGGCATTCCCTTAGCCGGTGGGCATAGTATCGATGCACCCGAACCCATCTTTGGACTCGCGGTGACTGGGCTATGTGACCAGAACTCGCTCAAACGTAACTCGGCCGCTCACCCAAACGATGACCTCTACCTCACTAAAGGTCTTGGAATCGGACTTCTAACGACTGCAGAAAAACAGGGGAAAATACACCACAGCGACCAATCTGCGGCAGTTGACGCCATGTGTCGGCTCAATTCCGTCGGGCCGAGGCTGGCAATAATACCGGGGGTTCACGCCTTAACCGATGTGACCGGATTTGGGCTCGCTGGCCACCTACTTGAAGTGTGCCAAGCCTCGAATCTGGTGGCCGAACTCGATTTCGACGCAATCCCCCTCTTACCCAATGCGACACATTATGCAAATCTTGGCTGTATACCTGGTGGCACTGGCAGGAACTTTAATGCTTTCGGGGAGCAGGTATCGCCAGTAAACGAGCTCGAGCGAGCAATATTGTTCGACCCTCAAACCAGCGGCGGGCTCTTATTCAGTGCTGCTAAAACGGCCCGTTCTGAGATAGAAGATGTCCTCGAGTCAGCCGGTTGTAAGACTGCCCGTATCGGCCAACTTATTGAACGACGTGATACCAACATCACAACACTTATATCCTTATGAGTCTCCGAATCAGCGACTATGAGGCATTAATTGTCAACGATACACCCCTCATAGACACTCGAGCCCCCATCGAATTTCAGCGCGGCTCACTTCCCTCCGCTTTTAACGCGCCTTTGCTAAACGATCAAGAGCGCGAAAAAATTGGGCGCTGTTACAAAGCATCTGGACAAGACGCTGCAATCGCACTAGGCCATACCTTGATTTCAGGGGTAACCAAAGATGAACGTATTGCGCAGTGGCAACGCCTCGCCATACAGCACCCCGAAGGTGCTCTCATGTGCTTTAGAGGTGGCCTACGCTCTAGTATCAGCCAGCAATGGTTAACGGAAGCCGGTATCAGTTACCCTGTGGTAGAGGGTGGTTACAAAGCGGTGCGCTCGTGGTTACTAACACAGTTACAAGTGATGAGTGATAATCTGAATATCATTATCATTGCTGGTAAAACGGGAGTTGCCAAAACCGACCTGATCACAAGAAGTCGGTCCGCGATTGATCTGGAGGGGTGCGCTCGTCACAGAGGGAGCGCCTTTGGAAAACGTCCAATTGCACAGCCGAGTCAGATCGACTTCGAAAACATGCTCATCACGAAGCTCATCAAACATCAAAAATCAGGCATGGGAGCACTGGTTCTCGAGGATGAAAGCCGATTGATTGGGCGCTGCGCCATACCCCTAGAGCTGCACGCAGCGATGCAAAAGGCACCAATCTATGTACTTGAGGGATCATTAGAGGACAGAGTAAAGCACTCCCATCAGCACTATATACTGGACAACCTTAGCGAGTGGATCGCGCTCAAGACCGATCCCAAACTCGCCTTTCAGTGTTTTTCTGAAGCTCTGCTGAATGCTGCCACAACGATCAAAAAACGCCTCGGGGGAGACCGACATAGACATCTTATGTCCTTAGTGCAGTCTGCCCTATCCGCTCATGAGCAAGGCGACACATCGAAACATGAAGACTGGATCGAGTATCTACTGACCGACTACTATGATCCAATGTACGCTTATCAACTGAGCAAACGAGCCGATAGAGTGGTATTCAAGGGATTTCGCTCTGAACTAGAAGCGAAGCTTGAAGCTCTCAATATCCACTGAGTCGCGCAAAAGCGCACTCTTTTTGCCACTCGTAAGGATACACTTCGCTCGTACATAGCAACGATACAGTGCGCCTTAGGCCGGGTCATGCTAGCTTATAAACCGTCGGGCGGAATCGTTATTGCGAAGGCGTCACACTAATCAAATAGGAAGGATTTATGACTGATTACGCACTCATTACAGGCGCAT
>CBFHJC010000221.1:0-2044 GCA_965656045.1 Aequoribacter sp. | reverse complement strand
GATGACAAAGTAGTGTCGGCCATCCGAGCTGTTTCATTAATGGCGCCGAAAACTCGTAAAAGGTGTCGCTCAGAATAATCACTTGGAAGTTGCAATTGAGCCAATCTACGAAAGCCTTTGCACCCGGCAGAGGTTCGAGAGTGGCAATCACAGCTTGAATATCTTGCAAAGTCAAACCGTGATCCTTCAGGATCTGCAACCGATAACGCATTAATACGTCGTAATCGGGCTCATCACGCGTTGTCTTTTTAAGGCTCTCGATGCCTGTTTTCTCTGCGAACGCAATCCAAATCTCAGGGATAAGCACCCCTTCCAAATCGAGACACACTAACTCCACTTGTAACTCCTTCTTGATACCTAAAGATTGGGTAACTCTATTCCTGCAAATATTCGGCTCAGTGTGTCTTTATCGCCGCTTTGTAAAGCCAGTGCTACCCGATCACGGGTCAGGTGAGGTGCAAACAGCTCCATAAATTCATACATAAATGACCGCACAAAGGTGCCTCGACGGCAGCCAATGCTAGTAATACTGGGCTCGAATAAGTGTCCGGCGGGAAGTGCGACGAGATCGTCATCGATTAACTCTTCATACGCCATGTGCGCAACGATACCGATACCAAGCCCCAAACGAACATACGTCTTAATCACGTCGGCATCAGCGGCTGTGAACACAACGTGGGGAGTGATGTTCTGTTGAGCAAAGGCATGGTCTAGCTTTGACCGACCGGTGAACCCGAAGACATAGGTGACAATAGGATACCGAGCGACGGCTTCTAAAGACACTCGACGCTCTTGCGTAAGCGGGTGTCCTTTAGGTACCAGAATACATCGATTCCATTTGTAGCAAGGCATCATGATCAAGTTGTCATACAACTCTAGGGCCTCTGTCGCGATAGCAAAATCTGCTCGTCCCTCAGCCGCCATTTCCGAGATCTGGGTAGGCGTACCTTGCTGCATCGTTAATGTAACGTTGGGGTATTTTGCGATGAATTGAGTGATAACCCGAGGCAACACATAGCGTGCTTGCGTATGCGTAGTGGCGATACTCAGTGTGCCCTTAGTGTCGTCGGCGAAGTCACGAGCCGCCTGTTTAATACCATCGACGCGCTGCAGAATTTCGCCTGCGGCATCAACGATCAATTTGCCGGCGGGTGTGATCTCGGTCAGATGTTTCCCGCTACGAGCAAAGATTTCGACGCCGAGCTCATCTTCAAGCATCCTAATTTGTTTGCTGATACCGGGCTGAGACGTAAACAGACTTTGCGCGGTCGCTGAGACATTGAGATCGTGATGAGCGACCTCCCAAATATATCTAAGCTGTTGTAGCTTCAAGCTGACCTCTCATCCGATCTTTGTCTTAACAGTTTGCTACACGTCGCCGTTGTTGGCTACGCTTTTGTCATGAAGCATCATCTTGTCTTTGATTCGCAACGCCATGTGGAACATGTCCTGTCGTGACATGAGCGCTAGCAGCTTCACAGTGCACCGTTTGATCATCAAAAAACACATCGGCCTGGTAAGCCTGCAAAAAAGCCGACTTATCCATTCCACCCAGAAAAATCGATTCATCAATCCGCACATTCCATGCTCGCAAGGTTCGGATAACTCGCTCATGCGCTGGGGCGGAACGAGCGGTCACTAACGCAGTGCGAATGACAGACGCTGTCGCAGGCACCGCCTGTTGAAGCTCATGCAGCGCTCTCAGGAAGCCACGGAACGGTCCCCCTGACAAGGGCTCTTTGGCAGACGCGCGCTCAGACTGAGCGAAAGCGGCAAGCCCTTCCGATTTGTATACTCTTTCCGCCTCATCTGAAAACAGAACAGCGTCGCCATCGAACGCAATTCGCAACTGCGGATGCTTGGACTCAGTGGTTCCGTGAGATACCAGTGTGGCTGCTGCGACACCGTTGTCGAGCGCGGCGCGCACATCATCGGATTCAGTGGATAAAAATAGATGGCACCCGAAGGCGCTAATGTAACGCCAGGGTGACTCTCCCCCGCAAAAAGCGGCTCGAGTAATCGGCAAATTGTGGTGTTCAATCGA
>CBFHJC010000220.1:0-2058 GCA_965656045.1 Aequoribacter sp. | reverse complement strand
CCCCTTCAGTGGTTCTCTGCCAGTCTTTCACTCTGTTCGAGGCTGATTTTTTTGTCTATTCAATAACGCCTGTTTTGGTTCGGGGGTGAAAGCTTGCGTGTGGTCTGATATGCCCAAAACAGGGGGCACTTTGCATGTCGTATTACAATGCCGTTGGTGTTCTATTATCATTGCGCGGTGTTGGCTGCGGTGCTGGTGTTGCAGCACGGTTCAGTCACAGTTTTAGCGGCATAGCGCGGGAGTCCGTATGAGCAAACGAATAACAACCGAGCGATCCAAATCGAGTGTGCAATGGATGAACTCCAATGGGGCGCTTGGTATTTGGTGTAGCTTACCGACTCTTCACACTGCAGAGGCAGCCTCTCGATCAGGTGCTGAATGGCTTTGCTTCGATCTTCAACATGGTTTAATGGACTTTAGCGATTTGCTAGCGTTGATGCCAGCTGTTACCGGAACAGGGATTACTGTATTGGTCCGAGTCGCAGCGAATCAGCCCGACCAAATTGGCCGTGTCCTTGATCTGGGCGCTGATGGCGTTATTGTACCGATGGTTAATACGCCCGAGGAAGCCGCGCGAGCAGCCACTGCATGTCGATATCCTCCTGCTGGTGAACGTTCTTGCGGACCTCTCCGCCCAGCGCTAATTGAGGGATTTGAATACCTCAATACCGCGAATGATCGAGTGATGTGTCTACCCATGATCGAAACCCGTGAGGGATTGGACAACGTGGCAGCGATCGCTGCCATCGATGGGATAGACGGGTTATTCGTCGGGCCTATGGATCTTTGTTACGGATTGGGTATTACCCCAGGTGATTTTACTAATGACGCCTTTGTTACGGCGTTAAATCATATCGTCACAACTTGTCGCGATAACGAAAAACCCGCGGGAATGTTTGGCTATGACGCCAAATTAGCGCATCAGGCGCTTGAGGAAGGATTCAGCTTTGCTTCGATTGGATCTGATATTAGCTTTTTTCGAGAGGGTCTCGCCGCTGCCCTATCGATCGCCCGGGGTGAGAGCTCGAAGGTCACCAAATCTACTGGCTACTGATGATCGGGGGTGTGCAGTAGTCTTTGACGCAATCATCCCTACACTTGTTTCTGTTGCTCTTCTGAGTGGATGAAAACCAGACCCTTGAACCGCCGCACGGATGGAGGCTCAAATCCTGATTGGTTCGCGAGCCCAAAACGTCTTTTACGTGATCAGGTCGTTCTATGGCACGCGACTCCTAGCCCCTTCGGTACTCTGTATGAGCGATTGAGCAGCCTTTTTGGTGTTAGGGGAGGCAGGGATCGAGTACTGCACCGGTATCCAAAAAACTTCGCATGTTTGCTATGACGCGGGCGGCCATGTCTTGTCGACACGCTATGGTGGCACTGCCAATGTGTGGTAGTAATACGACGTTGGGCTGATTCTTTAGCTCGGGAGTGACGGCTGGTTCGTGTTCGAATACGTCTAAGCCAGCCCCACCGAGCTGACCGGACTGTAGGGCCTCAACCAGCGCTGCCTCGTCTACCAGCGGTCCGCGGCCTGTATTGATCAGTATTGCGCCCGGTTTAAATTCTTGTAGCCTGGTCGCGTTGATGATGTGATATGTGTCTTTTGTTAGTGGGCAGTTAAGTGACACGATATCGGCTTCTTTAAGGAGATCCGCGAGAGAACTGCAATACGTCGCTCCGATTTCCATTTCTGCCTCGGTTTTACGATTAGGGCCGTGATAAATCACCTTCATAGAAAATCCCGCGGCGCGTCGAGCAACTGCCTGACCGATTGCGCCAAATCCGATGATTCCCAGTGTTGCGCCATGGACGCGTCGACCCAGAAGCGATGCTCCGCCAGCCCAGTCATCTGACCGCAGGGCTCTCTCGCACTCACCGATGCGTCGACAGGTTGCCATCAGAAGAGCAATAGTCAGATCCGCCGTGTCCTCTGTGACTACGGGGGTATTAGAAACCTGAATGCCCGCCTGAGCCGCGGCTTCAAGATCAATGTTATCGGTGCCAACGCCGATATTAGCAATTAGTCCCAGGGTCGATGGAAACTCTGCGATCAAT
>CBFHJC010000219.1:0-2102 GCA_965656045.1 Aequoribacter sp. | reverse complement strand
TGCTGATACCTGAACCCGAGCCCACGCTGTGGTGACTTAGTAGAGATAGTCTTTGGCTTTGTAATCGTCGTGACAGCCCTTACAGCTCTGTCCAACAGAACCCACGGCCTTTGCAACATCAGCGCGAACCCCTTGCGCCTCGGCCAGTGTGTTCACCGCAGATCCCATTGCTTCGAATTTTGACGCAAAGTCATCGCGATTTTGCCAGATCTCGGGTTTGGCGCGCGTCGTTCCTTGTTCGCTGCCTTCTGGGAACGCCTTGGTGACATCGATCGACGCGAGGGCCACCAAGTTATTAGCGCGCTCGATGACCATTTGATTGTCGTAGCTGACTTCTCCTTTCACCATTTGAACGATCGCACCAAAGTTCGCACCGATCAGCGCAAAATAAGATTGGCGATAGCTTTGGGCGGGCTCTTCTTTCACTTGGTGAGCCAGGGTGCTGATGCTGATAAGGCCTATTGCAATGGCAATTGATGCAGTTTTTAGTGACATTTCTTACTCCTCAGTACTCGTTGGTTGAGACATTCTGGTAACACGGGTTGCGCTGAATCACCTTGCTATCGACCCAATATACTGCGGGCCACCAGTTCGCGCATGATTTCACTCGAACCGCCATAAATGCGCTGGATCCGCGCGTCAGTGTAAAACCGTGAAATGGGATATTCGGTGATATAGCCATAACCGCCAAACAACTGTAAGCAATCATCGATCACCTTACACTGCATCTCACATGATGCCAGTTTCAGCATTGCAGCATCATCTGCGGTTAAACTTCGGCTCGCGTACTGAGCGGCGCACTTCTCGTAGAGGGCGCGATTCAGTGCGATTTCTGTTTTGACATCGGCGAGCTTAAACCGGGTGTTTTGAAACTGTGCAATGCTCTGACCAAACGCTTTGCGATCTTTCACATAGTCAATGGTCAGTTTGAGTGCGCCCTCGGCGGAGGCAACGGCTTGAGCAGCGATACCAAGGCGCTCTCGTGGCAACTCCTGCATCATGATCACGAAGCCTTTGTTGACTTCACCGAGTAATGCTGCCGCTGGTAGTCGCATATCTTGAAAGAAGAGCAGCGCTGTATCAGACGCATGTTGCCCAATTTTATCGAGTTTTTTGCCACGCTCGAAGCCAGGTAGGCTGGTATCCACCAGAAACAGTGATGTGCCTTTGGCACCTTTGCCGGGGTCTGTGATTGCGGCTACGATCACAAGATCAGCGTGCATACCGTTGGTGATAAAAATTTTGGATCCGTTGAGAATCCAATCGTCGCCGTCCCGAACGGCATTCGTTTTAATGCCTTGCACGTCGCTACCGGCGCCGGGCTCTGTCATACCTAACGCGCCGACAACGTCGCCGGAGACCATTTTCGGCAGCCAGTATTCTTTTTGCTCAGCAGAGCCGTGATGCGTCAAGTAGGGCGCTACGATATTCGAGTGGATGCCATATCCTGAGGCAAAGCCCCCAAAACCCATGTCTGAAAGTTCTTCGATGAGAGCCAAAGTCACTTCCGGTCCGGTGCCTGCACCGCCGTAGACTTCATCGACATCGGGGCACAAGAGTCCAGCCGCACCTAGGGTGTTCCACAGCGTACGTGGCACCATTTTCTCGTGTTCCCACTGGTCGTAGTAGGGCGTAATTTCGGCGTCGAAGGCGCGCCGCGCCATGTCTCGGAATAAGGTTAACTCATCAGTTTGCATTGCTATCTCCTTTTGCTGGAGTCGATGTTAGCCGCCCCTTCAGGGTAAGGCAAACGGATTTGATGCAATCCGCCACTCGCCAAACTAGAGCCGACTTTAATAAGGCCAATCTGAGTTTAATGATCTAAGCCTATGATAAGAAGAGGCGTAATCTATGTCGCAGAGCACTGTGCAAAATCGTCGTTACTGATACACTTCTGCCAAGCACAATAACAACGGAGCACAACCGAATGCGACACTATACTCAGTTCTATATCAATGGGCAGTGGGTCAACCCGACTGATGCGCCACTCTGCGATGTGATCAATCCCGCGACAGAGCAGGCGGTTGCGCAGATCAGTCTCGGCACGCAAGCCGATGTGGACGCCGCGGTGGCTGCGGCCAAAGCCGCCTTCACTGATTTTT
>CBFHJC010000218.1:0-2119 GCA_965656045.1 Aequoribacter sp. | reverse complement strand
CATGGCAGCAGCCATTGCCAGTGCCCAGCCGCCGGGCCAAGTCGCCACCTACCAAGCCAGCAAGCCTGCTCAAATCGCCGCCCTTGATGCACTAAAATTAGAGGGTATGGGTTCCAATGGCTGGGCGTTTGGATCCGAGGCCACTGAAAATGGTAAAGGTGCTTTACTCGCAAATCCGCATTATCCCTGGTACGGCACCAGTCGATTCTGGGAAAAACATCTATCGATTCCAGGCGAGCTCAACGTCTATGGCGCTGGCCTAATCGGCACTCCCGGAGTCGCCATCGGTTTTAACGATGCCGTCGCCTGGACACATACAGTATCTGACTCTAAACGAGTGACACTTTACCAACTCACACTCAATCCAAGTGATCCCACTCAGTACCTTTATGAAGGTGAGTGGCGAGCAATGACGAAAACCCCTGTGACTATCCAGATTCTTGGCGATAGCGGTATCGAGAACACGACCAGAGACATATGGTTCAGTCACCATGGGGCTATCGTTAAGCTGCCGCAACTCGGGTGGACTGAGTCGGTGGCCTATGCGGCAAAAGACGCCAATGCCAACAACACCAAAGTATTAGCACAATGGCTTGCCATGGGGCAGGCGCAATCGATGGATGAATTTATTCAAGCGCATAAAGTCTACAATGCCATGCCTTGGGTCAACACCATTTCAACCAGCAGCGATGGTCGAGCCGTGTACCTTGACAATAGCAATGTAGGCGCGCTCAGCGATGCATCTATCGCGGCATGGCGGGAGCGACTAGCAGCCACACCCCAACTGACGCAGGCCTATCTGGGTAAAGGGCTGGTGATCTTAGACGGTAGCACTGCTCGTGATGAATGGATGACCGATAATGGCGCACCCGTTGCGGGCACTACCCCATTTAACCAACGCCCGCTGATAGAGAGCTCCAACTACGTCTTCAACTCGAATGACAGTTATTGGCTCAGTGATCCGAAGCAACCGGCGGCTGGGTTCTCACCGCTCTACGGCCCTGTGATGACACCCCGTAGCATACGAACACGGATGAACATCCACCTGCTTGAGGGTATCCCACCCTTCGATTTTCGCGGTACCGATGGCAAATTTTCAGTCGCTGAGATCCAAGCAGCGTTGTTCGATAACTCAGGACTAACCGCTCACCTATTAAAGCCGGAACTCATTGCGCGGTGTCAATCAAAGCCAGAAATAGTAATAGACGGGCAAGCGGTTAATCTCAGCGCTGCCTGCGCCGTACTGGCATCATGGGATAATCGATACGACATTCAGAGCCGAGGGGCTGTTCTTTTTCGTGAGTGGTTAACCCACTACGACTACCATGCTACCCAATTCGCTGGCGACTTGTTCAGCCAGAACTTTGATCCCGCTAAGCCCGCCCTCACACCACTCGGATTAAGTGAGTCAGATCAGGTGCTTCATGCTCTGGGGCAGGCGGTGCTGCGTCTAAACGCAAATGGCATTGATCTAGATGAAATGCTGGGTGACCTGCAACTAGGCCATCGAAGCCAGCGAGCTATTGCAATACATGGCGGTAATCGTTACGAGGGGATAGCCAACCTGCAGGTAGTAGCAGATTTCAACGACTCGCCGATCTTCAGCGGGTCAAATCAGCTGGTCCCAGGAAGCCGATATCTCACCGAAAGTGGCTATAACATTGCCCATGGCTCTAGCTTCATAATGGCCCTGAGCTACACTGATGAGGGGCCCATGGCGGAGGCGATTCTGTCCTACAGCCAATCAGGGGCGCCAAAGAGTCCCCACTTCGTCGATCAAACGGTGTTATATCACGACAAAGCCTGGCGCCCGGTTCTCTATAAGAGAGAAGCAATAGAAGCGAGCATCATCCGTCGCCAGAGGGTCCAAAGCCAATAAAGAATAACGAGTTAAATCGCTCGGGTTACACCCGTGCGAGCTAACTCGGTTACTTGTGAGCGCCCGCCGAGAGTAATCGAAATCTAGTATCAGCAGGAATGCGGCGCGCAACGATCGTATAAGCATTTTTGCATTTTTCTTTTAAATTAAACGGTAATGCTATTGTGATATAACCGTGATATACGATTCTGTGCTCCTTTCATACGCAATGCTGGACTTCGATGGCAAAGGTCATATCAA
>CBFHJC010000217.1:0-2157 GCA_965656045.1 Aequoribacter sp. | reverse complement strand
GCTGGTTATCAGGTGTGTTTTGTTGGTTTCCCCCAGTTGCTCTAGCAGATGCTGCCAGCCGGGTGGTGCGAATCCGATTTGATAGTGCTTGGCGACTTGGCCGCTCACCCCTCGACCTTTCAGATAGGCAACGGCTCTGTTCGAGTCGCGATCTTGCCGGAGCGCCGCTTGATACAATTGGTTTGCCTGCTGCAGCACGGTGTAGAGTGGCGCAGACTGATCCTTTTTTGCATTGTACTGAGGGTTGTCTTCGCGCGGCACTTCAAGGCCTGCCGATAGCGCTAGATTTTCGACGGCCTGCACAAAATCGATATTGTCGTAGTCCATGACAAAGCCGATCGCGTTACCGCCAGCACCGCAGCCAAAGCAATAGTAGAACTGTTTGTCTGGGTTGACGCTAAACGAGGGCGTTTTCTCGTCGTGGAAGGGACAGCGAGCTGAGTAATTTTTACCGGTTTTTTTGAGTTTGATACGCTTATCGACGACTTCGACGACGTCGGTGCGGTCTAGTAGGGTATCGATAAAAGATTGTGGGATTCGTCCAGCCATAACTCACCAAGTGGTGTCACACTGCACTGTTTCATCGCTTGAGGGTAGTCCGAAACGGCTGATTTGGCTAGCTTAGCAGCGTTTTCACTTGTTTCGAGACTTCCGCCATATCGGCTCTGCCCTGGACTTGTGGTCGAATCGCTGCCATCACAGCACCCATGGCTTGCATGCCACTCGCACCGCTGGCCTCGATTGCCGCTTTAATGAGGTCTTCAATCGCATCGGCTGAGAGCGGTTCGGGTAAGAATTCACCAATGACGGCGATTTCTGAAAGCTCTTGTTCGGCCAGTTCGTTGCGCCCGGCATTTTGGTATTGCTCGGCAGAATCGCGACGTTGTTTCAGCATCTTGTCCATGATCGCAATGGCACGAGCATCATCGATGTCGATACGCTCATCCACCTCGATGCGTTTGAATTCAGCTTGAATAAGCCTGAGGGTACCGAGACGCTGCTTGTCTTTTGCTTTCATAGCCTCTTTGACAGAGGCCTTGATTGTATCTACCAGGGTTGGCATTGAGCGCTCTGCGCTTAATACAAACGTGTGCGCTTGCGGGTATCGCGTGACATTTTTTTCAGGTGGCGCTTAACCGCTGCTGCTGCTGCGCGCTTGCGGAGTGTCGTTGGCTTCTCGTAATGCTCGCGCTTGCGAACTTCTGCTAAGACACCGGCTTTCTCACAAGAACGCTTGAAACGACGCAGAGCGACGTCAAAGGGCTCGTTTTCTTTCATTTTTACTGATGGCATTCGTTGTACCTGTGCTGTTAAAGGCCCGGATATCGGCCCAAAAATGAATTAAGGGCGCGAATTCTATAGCGGATTGTGTTCGATTGCAAAGCTTTCTGCTAGCCGCGGACAGCGAGCTGTTTTACCATGACGCCCGAGTTAATAGCAGGTGCAGCATGCGCGTATTAGGAATAGAAACATCCTGTGATGAAACGGGGATCGCCGTTTTCGACACCGAGCAAGGGCTGCTGGCCGAGGCGCTCTACAGTCAGGTCGAGAGTCACGCGATTTACGGGGGTGTGGTACCAGAGCTCGCCTCGCGTGATCACGTTCGAAAAACCTTGCCGCTGATTGATGCCGTCTTAAAGCAAGCAGGTTTGTCGCTGTCCGATCTGGATGGCGTTGCTTACACCGCTGGCCCGGGGTTAATAGGCGCACTGATGGTCGGCTCATTGATTGGCCGTTCCCTGGCCGATTCCCTGGGTATTCCGGCGCTGGGTGTGCATCATATGGAGGGCCATTTGCTGGCTCCGATGCTGTCACCCGAAGCACCCACGTTCCCGTTTATCGCTCTTCTTGTGTCGGGTGGCCACACTCAGCTGGTGAAAGTAGGCGCCATAGGAGACTACCAGTTGATGGGCGAATCGTTAGACGACGCCGCTGGTGAAGCCTTCGATAAAGTCGCCAAGATGTTGCATTTACCTTATCCCGGTGGACCCCATGTCGCTCGTTTAGCCGAGCGCGGTGATCCGGATCGATTTGATTTCCCCAGACCTATGGTCGGCAAACCGGGTCTCAATTTTAGTTTCAGTGGGCTGAAGACATACACCCTCACAACGCTGAAAAGTCTTGGTGGTATCGAGGCTGCTACGGAGCAAGACTGCT
>CBFHJC010000216.1:0-2163 GCA_965656045.1 Aequoribacter sp. | reverse complement strand
GGCAGCAACACTTTCTTTTCGCCACCAAGCTCTTCGGCTGCGCGCTGAAAAAAGTACTGCATCAGTTTGGGGATATCTTCTCGACGCTCGGATAACCGAGGAATGTGAATCCGGATGACGTTGATGCGGTGAAACAAATCCTCACGGAAGGTGCCTTGCTGCACGAGGGTTTCTAGATTCTGGTGCGTCGCCGCAATAATCCGCACATCGGCCTTGAGCGCCGTGTGCCCGCCAACGCGATAAAATTCGCCATCGGCTAAAACACGCAGTAAACGGGTTTGAGTTTCAGCGGGCATGTCGCCGATTTCGTCTAAGAACAGCGTGCCGCCATTGGCTTGCTCAAATCGGCCCTCACGCTTTTGGGCGGCGCCTGTGAACGCACCTTTTTCGTGCCCAAAGAGTTCTGATTCCATCAGATCTTTGGGAATCGCCGCCATGTTCAGGGCAATAAAAGGTTTGCTGGCGCGGGGTGAATGGCGATGCAGGGCTCTGGCCACCAGTTCCTTACCGGTGCCGGACTCGCCGTTAATGAGTACGGTGATATTGCTATGTGCCAGCCGGCCGATCGCTCGAAATACTTCTTGCATGGCAGGCGCTTCACCAATGATCTCAGTGGTAGGCGAGGCCTCATCTTCTAACTCGGTGGTCTTTTGTTGCTCGCGACGGTGGGTAATCGCGCGCTCAGTAATAGCGATAACATCATCGATATCAAAGGGTTTAGGTAAATACTCGAAGGCACCTTGCTGATAAGACGCAACCGCACTGTCTAAATCGGAGTGGGCGGTGGTGATGATAATCGGTAAGTCTGGGAAGCGGGCGTGCAGCTGATTCAGCATCTCAAGACCATTGGTGCCAGGCATTCGAATATCACTGATAATGGCATCGGGCTGACTTTGCTCGATTTCTGCCAGCAGGCTATCGGCTTCTTCGAAGCAGCGATTCTGAATCCCGGCTTGGTTGAGCGCGCGTTCTAGCACCCAGCGGATAGAGTTGTCGTCATCGACCACCCAGACGTTTGCAACTTCAGGCATCAGTAGACTCCAAGGGTAGATATATCGTGAATAAGGTATTGCCCGGCTCGCTTTGACACTCGAGCAAGCCACCGTGGCGATTGATAATGCTTTGTGAAATCGAAAGCCCGAGTCCCGTGCCCTCGGCGCGGCCCGTCACCATGGGCAGAAAGATTAAACCGATCATGTCTTCAGGGACGCCTGGCCCGTTATCTTGAATGTCTATTTTGCACACCAATTTGTGACGGTTAGAGCCGATGGTGAACTGCCTGAGTACACGCGTTCGCAAGGTCAGCTCACAAGATGCCTGCCCCTCGCAGGCCTGTAGGGCGTTGCGGGTGATGTTCAAAATAGCTTGAATCAGCTGCGATCGATCGCCGCTCAGATCAGGCAAGCTTGGGTCGTAATCGCGGATCACAGAGATCGTTTGATCGATTTCGGCTTCAATCAATTGCCGCACATGTTCGAGCACTTCGTGGATGTTTAAAGACTCGGGCTCAAGCTGTTTATTGGGGCCGAGTAGTTGGTCGACCAGCGCCCGCAAGCGGTCGACTTCTCGAATAATAATTTGGGTGTACTCGAGTTGATCGGGGCTTGAAAGCTCGCGCGCGAGCAGTTGCGCGGCCCCGCGGATACCACCGAGCGGATTTTTAACCTCGTGCGCCAGCCCGCGAATGATCTGTTGCGTGGTTTCGGTGGTTTGCAGCAGGCTTTGTCCGCGGCTGATCCGAATGATGCGATCCACCGGATGAAGCTCGACGATCACCCCGCCGGCAGGGTAATCAGCGCGGGCAGGCGTGATGGTGAAATCGACAGTGATCGGCTCGTTGCCGTTGTGTTGTAGGGTAACCCCACGCTGTGTGACGGCGGTATTCGTATCCAGAGCTGCCTGTATCTGTGGCATGACACTGTCAGGCTCGCTCAGCAGCGAGGTCAGGTGGCAACCCGCGAGTCGTGCCTTCGATGACGAGAGCATGGCTTCGCTGGCGGAATTCATGCCGCTGATGCAAAAGGTATCGTTGAGCGTAATCACCCCAGTGCTCAAGTTGTCGATTGTGTCGATTGGTGCCATCTAGACTGCCCTAGTTTTGCAGAGCCTTTCAGCTCTGATTCAGTGCTGTATCCTTAAGCAAGAATGAAGCCAACTTTTGCG
>CBFHJC010000215.1:0-2167 GCA_965656045.1 Aequoribacter sp. | reverse complement strand
GATGGCAGTAAATCAGGCGTAAACTGAATTCGACCAAAACTGGCGTTTAAGCTGCGAGCCAGTGACTTGACCGCACGGGTCTTGCCGGTTCCGGGAGGCCCCTCAACCAGCACGTGACCCTCGCACAGCAGCGCAAGCACTAACCCACGAACCACGGCTTCTTGCCCAATGACCTGCTCAGAAAGCTGGGTCATTAGGGCCGACACTAAAGCGTGCGGCCGCAGATTATTTATCGAAGACCTTTCACCCATAGTCTTGAGTCGCAGTCTGCCGACTACCGGCCCTGACTAAAAACAGTTTCAAGAATTTGGTCGACAGTAAATGATGCCGGCCGCTGGCGCTGCGGAAATTCTTGGAATGTCATTAGAAATTGCGTCAATTCAACCCGCGCAATTGACAGTTGCGGACCAGCCCGACGGTTCCACCAATCGTTGTAATTATTCGAATCAATGTCGGCGCGTTCAAACGGATCACGACGCAGATGATACAGCTTCGGAATTCGCAAGTAGACGAAGGGCTCGCGCCAAACATCAAATTGCGCCGCTCTCTGCTCAGCAAATAGTGCCTTCCAGTCACCCACCCGCATGGCCATTAAATCGCCGTCATCGCTCCAATAGAAAAAGGTTTTGCGCGCGCCTTTGTCTGTCTCACCCGTAAGGTGATCTAAGAAATTATAGCCATCGAGGTGCACTTTATAGGGCTTTCCTTGAACCCTAGTGCCGACTTTTAGATCTTCTTTGACAGTCTCGTTACCGACCGCTGCTGCCAGCGTCGGAAACCAGTCTAAATGGGACATGACTTCATTGCTGATCTCACCTGCTGGGATTTTTCCTGGCCAGCGGACCATGGCAGGAACACGGAAACCCCCTTCCCAGTTCGTATTCTTCTCGCCTCGGAATGGCGTGATCGCACCATCTGGCCACATATTGTAGTGCGGACCGTTATCGGTCGTATAAATAACAATAGTGTCATCAGCGATACCGAGCTGATCGAGCTTATCGAGAAGCTGTCCGACCAACATGTCGTGTCCGACCATGGCATCGTTATAAAATCCCTGCCCCGATAAACCCAACTCTTTTTCAGCGGTATGCGTGTAGTAGTGCATGCGCGTGGAATTAAACCAGACAAAGAAAGGTTTCTCTTCGGCGTGCGCCTTGTCGATAAAATTTAATGACGCCGCGAGAAACTCTTCATCAACCGTTTCCATTCGCTTCTTCGTCAAGGGACCCGAATCTTCAATTTGTCCGTCAGCGGAACTTCTTATCACACCGCGAGGCGAGAATCGCTTCTGGAATTCAGGATCTTGCGGATAATCGGGATTCTCGGGCTCTTCCTCGGCGTTTAAATGGTATAGGTTGCCAAAAAACTCATCAAACCCATGATTCGTGGGCAAAAAGCGATCCTGATCCCCTAAATGATTTTTGCCAAAATGCGCGGTCGCATAGCCTTGATCTTTTAACACCGCGGCTAAGGTGACGTCTTCATCTTGTATGCCCAAGTCAGCACCGGGGATGCCGACCTTGGTCAAACCAGTCCGAATTGGGCTCTGCCCAGTAATAAAAGCTGACCTGCCGGCGGTGCAGCTCTGCTCGCCGTAATAATCAGTGAACTTCAGTCCCTCGTTCGCAATGCGGTCAATATTCGGGGTCTCGTATCCCATCATCCCCATATTGTAAGTAGAGAGGTTCCAGATTCCGATATCGTCTCCCCAAATGACCAAAATATTGGGCTGCTTGGCGACTGCGGTAGTGCCAAATAAAGTGCTTAACAGAGCGACTAACCCAATTGCGCATCGCTGTCTAAATGAACCCATAGAAATATCCCCTTGACTCTGTCTGTTATGACTCTTATAAGTTTTTCAAAAACAGTATACCCTAAGTTTTTACTGAGCTTCACCGCGATATCATTACCGCTCGTCTCAGCATCGCCTCATGAGCTAACGCCGGTTGGTCGCTTACTGTCGCATACATTAACGCCACACAAAGAGGTCATAATGAGCCACAACGAATACACACCACCTGCGGTATGGACATGGGATCAAGGCAGCGGAGGACGATTTGCCCAGATTAATCGACCTATTGCGGGCGCGACCCACGAGAAGCCGCTTCCAATCGGTGAACACCCCTTGCAACTGCACTCGCTCGGAACACCAAATGGCGTCAAAGTG
>CBFHJC010000214.1:1930-2200 GCA_965656045.1 Aequoribacter sp. | reverse complement strand
TTCACTAAACCCTGCGAAATAACCGATCAGCACGCCATGAAGTGAGAGCTATAGAACCTTCACTTCATCATTCCTGTCCGTTCATTCATTTTCTCCGAGTAATCCCTGCCATGGATCATCGGCCAATGGGTTACCCTTTTCTTTGCCTGATTGACTTCGCTTAATCGGGGCCCCAGTTGATGACAAGTTATCGTCGGTCAGTACCGCCAGCACAGCATTCAATTTTTCTTGTGGTATCAGCGCTACCGTCATCGGGCAGTAAAAGTGAAC
>CBFHJC010000214.1:0-1920 GCA_965656045.1 Aequoribacter sp. | reverse complement strand
CCGCTTAATAAAGGTAAGTCTTATGCTCGGTAGATTGACACTCGTTCAATCAGTCGATTAGTCTAGACATATGGAAATAAATAACGCAACCATGATATTCGATGCGCTGTCTCAAGAGACGCGCTTAAAAGCATTTCGTTTGCTGGTAGAGGCCGGTTCTGATGGACTGGCAGCCGGTGCGATTAGCGATGCACTCGGTACACCCCACAACACCCTATCTTTTCATCTAAGCCACCTCACGAATGCCGGCATTATTCGGTCGCAAAAGCAGGGTCGATCCATCATTTACTTTGCTCACTTCGATGTGATGCAGGACTTGATTGGGTTTATGGTGAAAGACTGCTGTAGTAAAGAATTCGCGACTATGCGCACCGATAAAGGCAAGGGATGTGCGGTCATTGAGTTGGCGAACTACTGCGGTTAATCGGATGTAGGGGCGTTTGGTCTGCAGGATGATGTGATCGCGAGACGGCGCTGGCAGACGGCAGGTGTTGAAGGGCTATGAGTTGGTAAGAGGACTGAGTAGTGAAAAATGTTCTAGTGTTGTGCACCGGCAATTCATGTCGCTCGATTATGGCAGAGGCGCTGATCAACAAGTTATGCCACGGTCGCTACTTTGCCCGCAGTGCGGGAAGCAAACCTGCTGGCTACGTGCACCCGGGGTCCATTGCAACCCTTAAGCGCCATGGCATAGCCGTGGGTGATGTCCGCAGTCAGTCTTGGAATGAATTCGACGGCGAGACCTTCGACATTGTGATCACTGTCTGTGATCAGGCGGCCAATGAGACTTGTCCGGTATTTTTTGGTGATCATCAAAAGTTGCATTGGAGTACGCCTGATCCGGCGCACGTGCAAGGGTCTGAAGAAACAGTGCAGGCCGCCTTTGATGAAGCCTTCGGAATGTTGAAGCGGCGCATCGAAGACGAACTTTTATGAGCGGGAGAGATGCATCAGCTATGGGTTTATTTGAGCGCTATTTGTCGGTTTGGGTGGGGTTGTGTATTGTCGCGGGCGTGGGTCTTGGGGTTGCGATCCCGGGCTTATTTCAAGCCATTGCGGCGCTCGAATACGCGAGCGTTAATCTTGTGGTCGCCGTGTTCATTTGGGTAATGATTTATCCCATGATGGTTAACGTCGATTTTGCTTCCCTGAAAGATGTCGGCAAGAAGCCCAAAGGACTCTGCATCACCTTGGTCGTGAACTGGTTGATCAAGCCCTTTACCATGGCGGGATTGGGTATTCTCTTCTTCGAGGTCTTGTTTGTTGATTTGGTAGACCCCGAGTCTGCGAAGCAGTACATCGCAGGTATGATTTTACTTGGCGTTGCACCTTGTACAGCCATGGTGTTTGTATGGAGTCAGCTGGTTCGCGGCGACGCTAACTACACGCTGGTCCAGGTGTCGATCAATGACATCATTATGGTGTTTGCCTTTGCTCCTATTGCGGCAATGCTATTAGGCATCACCAATATTGTGGTGCCTTGGGAAACTCTGCTGCTCTCAGTTGTTTTGTATGTTGTGGTGCCGTTGGCCGCTGGGTTTGTGACCCGCAAATCGCTGGATAAATCGGGAGATACCTCGGCTATCGAAGCCTTTACAGCCAAGGTTAAGCCTTTTTCAGTCCTGGGTTTGCTGGCCACGGTGGTCCTGTTGTTCGGATTTCAGGCTCAAACTATCCTCGATAAGCCGTTGGTTATTCTGCTCATCGCTATCCCTCTGCTGATCCAGAGTTACGCGATGTTCGTCGTGGCCTACGGATGGGGTTATTTGTGGCGCGTTCCATTCACCACGGCGGCGCCCGCTGCACTCATTGGCACCTCTAACTTTTTTGAGCTTGCCGTTGCCGTAGCGATTAGCCTGTTTGGTCTGAATTCGGGGGCGGCGCTCGCGACCGTGGTTGGGGTGCTGGTAGAGGTCCCGG
>CBFHJC010000213.1:0-2223 GCA_965656045.1 Aequoribacter sp. | reverse complement strand
GCCTTTAATCAACTCAAGGTGGGCATTCGCTTCATCTGCACCATCGATGTAGAACGCGATTCTATCGACCGAATTAAGCTCAACAACGGGGATGTTATGGCTTCTTAACCGCTCGGCAGAGGCTTCAGACGACGCGACAGCGGATTTAAAGCTGACACCGCTCTGCCCCAAAATATCAATAAATTCGTTGGCGGTTGAACCGGTGCCGATCCCCAAGACGGTGTTCGCGTCGAGATGTGGTGCAATAAAATCGAAAGCCGCTTGAGCGACCTCGCGTTTGAGCTCTTGTGCTGTTCGGGTCATTCGATGGCTCTCTGTTGCGATATGAAACGAGATAAATTCGCGCTACACCAACCCGTGGTCATGTCGCTGGAGCACGATACGCCGCAAGTTTTGCCTGAACGCACGCAGTAAAGGCTGTAAAGTGGGGCGCAATTTGATAGTGTAGGGCCTCTTTCAGACAAGCTTACACTGTCATGCCGCAATCATACATAAAACGGATCCTGAACGCTCGCGTCTACGACGTGGCGCGCGAGACACCCATTGATGAGGCGCGACTATTATCACAGCGGCTTGCCAACCGAATTTTACTGAAAAGAGAAGATTTACAACCGGTCTTCTCGTTTAAATGTCGCGGTGCATTTAATAAATTGGCGCAACTGTCGCGCGAGCAATTGGATCGTGGCGTGATAGCGGCGTCGGCGGGCAATCATGCTCAGGGCTTGGCATTGGCTGCCGCAACGCTGAAGGTGAAGGCGATCATTGTGATGCCTAAAACAACGCCAAGCATCAAAGTAGAGGCCGTCAAAAGCCGCGGCGCCAAAGCAATCCTGTTCGGGGATACCTTTGAAGAAGCAGTAGCCCATGCCCGAGAACTCGTGGAGACGCGCGGCTATATTTATATTCCGCCCTACGATGATCCAGATATTATCGCGGGGCAGGGCACGGTAGGCGTTGAGATCGTGCGCCAACTGAGTCATCCGCCAGATGCCATTTTTATTCCAGTGGGTGGTGGCGGCTTGTTAGCGGGTGTGGCCGCGTTTGTGAAATACATGTGGCCCGACACCAAAATTTACGGCGTTGAACCAGCCGATGCGGCGTGTCTCGAGCTGGCTATGCAAACGGGTCGCAGAGGGACTTTGAAAGAAGTGGGCCTGTTTGCAGAGGGCTGTGCCGTTGCGCAAATTGGTAAAGAAACCTTTCGCGTCATTAAAGATCTGATTGACGGTGTGATTACCGTGAGTAGCGACGAAATGTGCGCTGCGATCAAGGATATTTTTGAGGACACGCGCTGCATCGCTGAACCTGCAGGGGCGCTGGCGCTGGCGGGATTAAAGAAATTCATCGAAGCCGAGAAGCTCGAAGGTAAAACATTGCTCACTATTGTGAGTGGCGCCAATACCAACTTTGATCGCTTGCGCTATATTTCTGAACGCACCGAAGTCGGTGAAAAGCGCGAAGCGGTATTGAGCGCCGTGATACCAGAGCGCCCCGGTGCGTTTAGAGCGTTTTGTCAGGCCATTGGCAAGCGCAACATTACCGAGTTTAACTATCGTTATTCTGATGCGCATCAGGCTCGTGTGTTTGTTGGGCTCACGGTGAATCCGACCACCACAGATCGTATCGATTTATTAGACGCGCTCAGAGCCCAAGGTTACTCGGTTGATGATCTGACCGATAACGAAATGGCTAAGTTGCATGTGCGTTTCATGGTGGGAGGGCACGTGCCGGGTCAAATTGGGCAGGAGTGTGTGTATCGCTTCGAGTTTCCCGAGCGTCCTGGGGCCTTGGGCAAATTCTTATCGGTGCTTGGCAACCGGTGGAATATCAGTTTGTTTCACTATCGCAACCACGGTGCGGCCTATGGGCGTGTGCTGGTCGGTTTTCAGGTGGGTGAGTCTGAGCGATCCAGCTTGGAAGAGGCTTTTAAAACCTTGGGTTATCGCTATTGGAATGAAACCGATAACACCGCTTATCAGCAGTTTTTGGCGGCCACTCAGTAATAAGCCCCGCAGTTCGTATTAACTCTGATTGAACCTGACTGAACCTTGCCCCAACTCTGATTGAGTTTTGATCACGACGGCATTAGATTGCCGAGCGCTGCATCGCGCGGGGTGTTGTTTAGCATTTAATACTGTGATAGCTTAAAAAATGCTAAAAATTATTCATCAACAAAGCAGGCGCTCACTAACGATGAAGTGGACTCGTTCCGCCCCAGGACCG
>CBFHJC010000212.1:0-2225 GCA_965656045.1 Aequoribacter sp. | reverse complement strand
CTATCACAGCCGCGGAAACTAAAAAGGGCCACCCGTTGGGTGACCCTTTCTAGTTTTTGGTGGAGGCGGCGGGAGTTTGAGTCTACGTTCGCGTTGCGAACTTCGTCATGCCTCCCGTTGGTCGGCAACCCTTCCCTTCGGGCGCGGGTTCATCTATCACAGCCGCGGAAACTAAAAAGGGCCACCCGTTGGGTGACCCTTTCTAGTTTTTGGTGGAGGCGGCGGGAGTTGAACCCGCGTCCGCCAGCACTCTGCCATCGGCTCTACATGCTTAGTTTCCGTCTATTCATTTAACGACTCTCAGCCCGGCGGGCAGGACGTGAGCCGCGATCCTCGTAAATGTTTAACAGCGCCGACCGAGGCCTTCTTTGCTGCGATTCAGTTCTATATGACAGTCACAAGCGCGGTACTGACACCTTGCTATAGACCGCTAACGGGGTTTAAGCCGCTAGAGCGTAGTTGTCGTCGTTGGCAACTATTAAGTTACAGCTTTGGATTTACGTGATTTGCTGTCCTCACGGCATGCACCTTTGGTTTCGTTACCGTCGTCGAATCCATAACGCCCCCAGATGTGTTGCCAGTATACGCGCTTTTTGATGCGACTTCACAATTTGATTCTATGAATTGAGAGCGACCGGTGATGCTTCTGCACGAAAGGGAGGCGTTGGCTCAACCGTAACAAGGCTCGTTTTGTTGGTTGTCGCTTTTAAGTCCGCGTGGTTTGTGCCAATCTACTTGCATAAAAAGTACGAGGAAAACGCCCATGCCGATCACTCAAGACCAAGCCAATTTCTATCGAAAAGCCGGGTATTGGACAGATACCACGTTCCACGAGTATCTGGACACCAATGCCGAGTCCTTGCCAGATATTTGCGCCGTGAAAGATGCTCCGAACCGGATGAGTCTTACTGGCGAACCTGCGACTTCACTATCGTGGCGCGAGTTAAAGCATGCTAGCCAAAATCTGGCACTCGCTTTGCAGCAAAGAGGTGTCGAGCGCGGCGATAAAGTCTTGGTACAGATGCCCAACGTGACCGATTTGGTGGTGGTGTATTACGCACTCTCTAGACTGGGGGCGGTGATTTCACCCATCCCCGTTCAATATGATTCGCATGAGATCGAGTGGGTTAGCTCGGTTTTAAAAAATCGGTTTGCGATAACGTCCGGCAGTCTCAATGGCGCCCCTTTGCCTCTGCAACGTCATAATCCAACACCGGTATCGCTGCTTGTGGTGGGTCAAGATATTCATATCGATCAACACAGCTCTTCAGAGCCCGTCAATTTCGAGGCCGTGGATCCAGGCAGTATCGTTACTATTTGCTGGACTTCGGGTACAACGGGCACTCCCAAGGGGGTTCCTAGGCACCACAATCATTGGATGGCGGTTGGCTACTGCAATATTTTGGGCTGCAACTATGGGCAGGGAGATATCTTATTGAATCCCTTTCCACTCGTTAATATGGCGGCTTTAGGCGGGTTTCTGGCTCCCGCCGTAATGACTGGCGCCACCTTAATATTGCACCATCCGATTGATGTGCCCGTGTTTCTGAATCAGCTGGTGGACGAGAAAGTGAACTTCACGATTGCTCCGCCCCCTCTGTTAAACCAATTGGCTGCAAATCCGGCAATGTGGAAAGCGTTCGATTTTTCGAGTCTGCGAGCGATCGGCTCAGGTGCAGCGCCGCTTTCGCCCTGGATGATCGAGACCTTCGAGAATGAGTACGGCAAAACGATTGTTAATTTTTATGGGTCTAACGAGGGCATTGCACTGCATTCCACACCCGAGTCTGCGCCAGAGGCTGAGCGACGAGCTGCCTATTTTCGTATGCCCACCGAGGGGTCCGCTATTCAAGTTGCGGTGGCTGATCCTGAGTCGTATGAGCGACTCCAAGAGGTGGGGCAAGTCGGCGAACTGTTGATGTCAGGGCCCACGGTATTTGATGGGTATTACGACCATGATAATCGCGAGGTCTTCGACAGCCACGGATACTTTCGCACGGGAGATTTAGTAGAGATTTCAGGTGACGAGGGTGAATACCTGCGCATTGTTGGACGCTGTAAAGAGATGATTAATCGGGGCGGTTTTAAGGTGTCCCCGGTAGAGCTTGATGGCCTGTTGGAAACAATTCCCGGCGTCACCCAGGCAGCCGCTTTTTCAGTTCAAGACGCACGATTGGGGGAGCGGATCGGTGCTGCGATCGTCATGGAGAGCGGCCAAGAGCCGC
>CBFHJC010000211.1:0-2244 GCA_965656045.1 Aequoribacter sp. | reverse complement strand
TCACCAACAGCCAGATTGCAGTGGCAGGCGTCAGAAATGATTCGAGTATCACAGGGTCTGTTTTGAGCGCTTGAAAGAGCACAGCTGTCGCATCAGCTTGCTGCCAAGGTAGAAACAATGCCCACAAGCCTCCGTGTGCAATCAATGCAGTCAGCGCTACCGACTCGCCAGCCTCTTGATGGTCTGATCGTCCGAAGTGATACAAACTCAATATCAGGAAACTCAGCAGGGCCAGGGTAGGCTGCCACCACCAAAACAAGAGGCAGGCGAGAACGATGCCTAAATACGCTAAAAGTAGGGCTAATGTGCCGCGCTTTGAGTCACTGTGGGAATGCAATAAATAACCATCGAGTGCGCCGTGAGGGACGCCAACAAGGGTCATCAGAGCGATGGGTAGATACAGCGTATATAATTCCGGCAACATGCTCATAGCCTCTTCCACAGCGCTGCCAAAAAGGGTCGTTTTGGGGCAGCAACTATCGTCCTTAGACAGGGCGTCCAGCCACCAGTGTCACTCAAAAAATGGGCGAAGTCATCGCCTGTTAGCGAATGAGCCATCGCTTCGAACAGCTGAATCAAGTGCGCCGGGTTATCTCGCATCAGATCCAAGAATAGGCTGTCCATCCAGCGTGATCGAGCCGAGTAAGGTTGGATTGTGGTTAGACCTTGTCCTGTCCGCAGTGCTTCAGCAAAATACTCAGCCTGTCGCATGATCCCGGTAAAGGCATATCCAGTCGCATGTCGTGCGGCATTGCCTGCAAGGCCGGCAGAAAGGAGTTCGACTTGTCTGGGTGTCACCGGTCCCATCGGCAATATGCCCTGTTCGACTTCATTATTAGGGGTTAGCTCAACTGCTGGCAAATGCGCTTGAATCCACTCATCAATGGCTTTCTCGTAGGGTTCTTGAGCCAACGTGTCGTAACTAAACGTGGTGGCCTCAACCAGGAGTCGAGTGTCCGACAAGGGCAGGGCGTAAATGAAGCTGATCGCGTTTGGCGCAATCGGCGCGATATTGAAATCCATCAGTACGGGGTGCGCTATTGCGTGCGGAGATTGGGTGGTCAGTGTTCGCCCTACAAACTGCTGCTTCAGCGTGCTTTCGGGTAGTGCGGGAGGTCTGGTATCGATCACTACATCGGCTTCTATCGGCCCTTGTGACGTTTCAACATGGAAGCCTTGCGACCTTTTCTGTACCGATTTGACGAGGTCATCAATAAGTCTGACGCCCGCTTGCTGCAGACTGTCAGTGAGATGCGCTTTGTATGAGCGAGCATCAAAAGAGACATACTCCAGTGTCTTGCCGCGTTGAAGACTGAACCCTAGTTTGGGGGTATTAAAGCTCCATGCCGACCAAGATTGAGCGCCCGGGAGAGTCAGTGCAGAGGACCTGCTTCGATCGCGCCAAAAGCTGACCCGTTGTGCTCGTTCGTCGGTGGCTCCCACGATCGTGACGGCTAAGCGCTGTTGATGACGAATGATCTGCTCTGCGATGGTGAGCCCCGCGATACCTGCTCCAATAATCAGTACGCTGTTAGGAGTTGGCATGAGGTAGATCACGTATATGGCGATGCAAGTCCACTTGGTGACACGCTGTAGTCGGTGCAGATCGGAACACTAAGGTGATTAAGAATGGAATCGATTGCAGGGTTAAGAGACACTTCCTGGCCATGGAGATTACGGTTCGACCTCGCCACCACTGGATTTGCGTTGTTTGTAGTTGACGACCGATAGCACGATACAAGATCGCCGCCAGATAAATTGAAACTCGACTTCCCCTGGGCAGATAACTGAGTCCCTGGATGCCCGACTGATAGAGTTCTTCAGCCCGATTGAGTTGCTTTTCGATCGATTGAGAGACGGTTTCGCGGTCACATTCACTCGGATCCACGAGGTCTGCAGGAGGAATAGTGAGAGGCAGATATCGGCGTCCCATCTGAGCGTCCTCTAGCACGTCTCGGCACACGTTAGTGAGCTGCATAGCCAAGCCTAAGTCGATCGCATGAGCCAGCGCTGGGCGCGAGGTGACACCTAACACAGGGCACATCATGATACCCACCGTGGCAGCGACCCGATAGCAGTACTGCTCGAGGGCACGCTGCTCGGTGAGCAGAACCGGTTCGGTGTCCTGGATTAAGCCGTCAATCAGGGCCTCGACTGCGCGGACATCAACACCATGTTCCTGTATCAGGTATTGCCATTCCATGACAAGATTATCTTGCGAGGTGCTAGTGGGATCAGAGATGC
>CBFHJC010000210.1:0-2283 GCA_965656045.1 Aequoribacter sp. | reverse complement strand
ATTCCCGGAGACATCGTGGAATACAGTAACAAGCGCCTGACGGTGAATGGTGCACCCATAGAGTTAGAGTTCGGCGAAGTCATCATCGAGGGCGGTAGGCCGTATCACGTTGCGACTGAATCACTCAGTTCCGAAGACTCGAGAGAAATCCAACTAGACCCAATGCGCCCAGCGCGTGACTTTAAAGAAGTGGTTCGTCCTGGCCACTATTTTATGATGGGAGACAATCGCGATAACAGCAGTGATAGTCGAGTTTGGGGGCAGGTGCCGGAGACAGACATCGTCGGGAAAGCATTCGCAATCTGGATGCATTGGGAATCAGTATTAAGTGTGCCCAGTTTCGATCGAGTGGGGAGCATTCGTTGAGTTTGAGCGCCGAGCAGCAGCGCGCCGTTGAGCGCGCGATCGGGTATCAGTTTCGCGATCCGAGCTTGCTCAATCAGGCCTTGAAACATCGCAGTGCTGGCTCAACCAACAATGAAAGGCTCGAGTTTCTTGGTGACTCTATCGTAAATCATATTGTCGCAGAGGCTATTTACCAAAAGTTTCCCAGCGCGTCTGAAGGTGAGATGAGCCGGCATCGAGCCAGTTTAGTAAAGGGAGACACTCTCGCCCTAATTGCTCGTGAGATGGCACTGGGAAACTTCATTCAACTGGGTCTTGGTGAGCGCAAAAGTGGCGGTCACCAGCGGGCCTCAATCCTGGCTGATGCGCTCGAGGCAATTGCTGGTGCGATTCTGTTAGATGCCGATTTCGAGCGTGTTAAGCAGGTGGTTACAGAGTGGTTTAAGTCGCGGTTGAACGATAATGCCAGCGATGCAACCAGTAAAGACCCCAAAACGCAATTGCAGGAATTACTGCAAGGACGCGGTTTACCCTTGCCGGAGTATGATTTGATAACCACTCGAGGAGAAGATCATCAGAAGGTGTTCGTCGTGGAGTGTCGTGTTCCCGCGCTGGATCTTTGCGAAACGTCCAGTGCCAGCAGTCGTCGCAGAGCCGAGCAGGGTGCTGCGCAGAAAGTTCTGGAGCGCATAAAGTGACTAAAGCCAAAGTTAAGACAGCACTGGTAGCGATTGTGGGTAGGCCGAATGTGGGGAAGTCGACTCTGTTGAATCATATTCTGGGGCAGAAGCTGAGTATCACCTCGAGGAAACCTCAAACAACCCGTCACACCCTGTTGGGCATCCGCACTGAAGAGGACTACCAGCTTGTATTTGTTGACACTCCCGGCATTCACTCGGCCCATAAAAAAGCGCTCAATGAGTATATGAATCAGGCAGCCACCCAGGCGATGGTGGATACCGATATTATTTGTATGGTGGTCGATCGCACGCATTGGAATGCCGACGACGAGCGGGTGTTTACACAGGTTAAAAAACATCCTGCGAAGCTGATTATTCTGGTCAACAAAATTGATTTACTGAGAGACAAATCCCGTCTGCTCCCTTACATAGAATCGTTGGCTCAGCGAGAGGGTGTGGCTGATATCATTCCAATATCGGCTTTTACGGCCACTGACGTGAGCCGGCTAGTTGACACCTTAGTCGCAGAGAGTCCCATCGGAGAAGCACTTTTCCCCGCGGATCAAATTACGAATCGAAGCTCCCGCTTTTTGGCGGCAGAGATTGTCCGAGAAAAAATTACTCGGCAGCTGGGTGATGAACTCCCTTATGCCGTCACAGTTGCAATAGAGCGGTTTGATGTTGGCGAACGCTTCACCGAAATTCATGCGACTATTTACGTCGAGCGCAGTAGTCAAAAGCGGATTTTGATCGGTGATGCTGGTAGTCGGATGAAATCCATTGGCACCGCGGCGAGACACGATATGGAGCGGTTATTTGATCATCGAGTCATTCTCAAGCTCTGGGTCAAGGTTAAAGAGAATTGGTCTGACGATGCTCGCGCTCTGAAAACGCTCGGATTCACCGAGAACGAGTAAGCATGTCGCAGTCGCAACAGCAGCCGGCCTATGTGTTACGCAAACGCGCTTACCGTGAGACTAGCGAGCTCGTTGATCTGATGACCCCCAATCTGGGTCGGCTGTCATGCGTGGTGAACGGTGCTAAACGGAAGCGCTCGGGCGGCTCGTATACGCAGCGTTTGCAGCTTTTTCAGCCACTTGTTGTTCGCTTTCAGGGACGCTCCGAGCTGAAAACATTGATCGATGTCGAGGACGTTGGGCCATTAACCCCTCTGGTCGGCGAGGCTTTTTTTGGCGCCTGTTATGCCAATGAACTCTTACTCAGGGTGCTTCAGCCCACTGATCTTTGCGTAGAGCTG
>CBFHJC010000209.1:0-2299 GCA_965656045.1 Aequoribacter sp. | reverse complement strand
GACATCAGCTTGCGTCTGCTCGAAGATGACAATCAGTTATTCGAGGCATTTACACTGCTGAAAGGTCTGACGATATTGCGTCAGAACGAAGTGGCGCGCGAACAAATTAGAGCGACAGAAGCGGCTCAAGAACCCGCTGTTGAGACGCCTTCAGATAGGGAAGCGCCGCAATAGACGCGGAGTGTACACGGCGCGCATGGTGCGTCTTTTGGGCGCCCGTGCCAATAAACTGGCAGTGGCTCACTCTGCTGCGAAAGTTAGGGTTAAGCACGAGCGCCATACCAAACCGGCGCCGTAAGCACGACTCTTAAAGTCGCATCTCGATACCGCAAGACGCCATATACTGCTTGGCTTGCGCAACGGTGTATTCGCCAAAGTGAAAAATACTGGCGGCTAACACGGCATCAGCGTGGCCTTGCAGTACGCCCTGCGCCAAATGATCAAGAGTCCCAACGCCACCCGATGCAATCACAGGAATCGGCACGGCATCCGCCACTGCTCGGGTCAGTTCAAGATCAAATCCGTTTTTGGTGCCGTCTCGGTCCATGCTGGTGAGGAGTATTTCACCGGCACCGAGCTCTGCCATTTTTTGGGCCCACTGAATCGCATCGATACCGGTGGCATTGCGCCCGCCATGGGTGAAAATCTCCCAGCGCTTAGCGCCGTTGTCGGTTGCCACTGCTTTGGCATCGATCGCGACCACAATGCACTGGCTGCCGAAGCGATCGGCCGACTCACCCACCAAATTAGGATTGTGAATTGCCGCGGTGTTAATACTGACTTTATCGGCGCCCGCATTCAGCATGGTCCGAATGTCTTCTACCGCGCGAATACCGCCGCCGACCGTTAGCGGAATAAATACTTCACGTGCGATCTGCTCGACGGTGTGTGCCGTGGTGTCTCGATTTTGATGACTCGCCGTGATATCCAAAAAGGTGATTTCGTCGGCGCCAGCCTCGTTGTAGCGCCGCGCGATCTCGACAGGATCACCGGCATCGCGGATTCCTACAAAGTTCACGCCTTTAACGACCCGTCCGTTGTCGACGTCAAGACACGGAATGATCCGCTTCGCTAATGCCATTAAGCAACCACCTGATCACAGTAAGCTTGAGCTTCGCTGACATCTAAGGTGCCCTCGTAAATGGCTCTGCCGGTGATGGCTCCGCAAATACCACTCGAGGCAACCGCCGCCAGCGCTTTAATATCGGTCATGTTGGTGATACCACCAGACGCAATAACGGGAATAGACGACGCTTTTGCCATCTCTACCGTCTGCTCCACGTTGACGCCTTGCATCATGCCGTCGCGTGCGATATCGGTGTAAACAATCGCACTCACGCCAGCGCGATCGAACTGGCGCGCTAAATCTGTGGCGCGCACGTTCGAGACCTCGGCCCAGCCATCGGTCGCGACTTGTCCATTTTTAGCATCTAAACCGACAATAATATGACCCGCAAAGGCCTGACACGCGCTCACCACAAACTCGGGATCTCGCACCGCCTGGGTACCGATGATCACGTAACTGACACCGGCGCTTAAATACGCATCGATTGTCTCGAGCGAGCGAATGCCGCCGCCAATCTGAATGGGCAGTTTGGGATATGTCCGCGCGATGGCTCTCACAACTTCGCCATTAACTGGCTCACCTGCAAAGGCGCCATTCAAATCGACCAAATGTAGCCTTCGTGCACCGGCAGCAACCCACTGAGCCGCCATGGCCACAGGATCATCTGAAAAAACCGTGCTGTCTTCCATGAGTCCTTGACGGAGTCGCACACACTGCCCGTCTTTCAGATCAATCGCTGGAATTATTAGCATGTACCATCCCATTCAAGAAAATTTTTGAGTAAGCGCAATCCCGCCGTATGACTTTTTTCAGGGTGGAATTGGGTCGCAAAGAGTGACTGTTCAGCCACTGCGGCGGTGAATGGCACGCCATAAGTCGACGTGCCCGCCTGCACTTCGTGACTGGCCGCGGTCACACAGTAAGAGTGCACAAAATAAAAACGCGTGTGGTTATCAATACCTCGCCAAAGCGGGTGAGATCGAGTTTGCTCGACGGTATTCCAACCCATATGGGGAATTTTAAGCGGTAGCCCTTGCTCATCAACACCACCCGGGAAGCGTTGCACGACACCCTTCAACAACCCCAATCCCTGCGTGCCACCTGATTCCTCGGAACCCTCCATCAAAGCCTGCATGCCAACGCAAATGCCCAAGAGCGGCTGCCCTGCGCCGATCACCTCATGAATGACCTCGTGCAAACCATGACGTTTTAGTTCGGCCATGCAATCACCGA
>CBFHJC010000208.1:0-2368 GCA_965656045.1 Aequoribacter sp. | reverse complement strand
GTGATGTGTTGCAGTATTTGGGCACCTAAGATCACTTGCTCGGCTTTTTCCCTCATGGTGACATCATCAGCGGTGATGTAAGGCTCACATTCAGCGCCATTGATGATTAAAGTATCGATGTGAGAGCCGCAAAGCTTGTAAGCGGTTGGAAATCCGGCACCGCCCATACCAACGACGCCAGCACGCCTTATTAAATCGATGAGCTGAGTTGGCGTGTACTTGCGCCAGTCTGGGTGCGGTGTCATCGCTTGCCACTGATCTATCCCATCTGTCTTTATGACAATACAGTCAGCGATTTCGCCGGTCAGCGTGACCCTGGATTCTATGGCAGTGATGACACCAGAACTCGATGCATGAACCGCAACGCCGAGCTCATCAATGGGTTCAGCTATTGTTTCACCGGTGAGTACCGCTTGTCCGGGTCGGACAATGGCTCGAGCTGCACTCCCATGGCGCTGCGTCAACGGTATGATGAGCTGCTGTGGAATTGGGGCGGTGCGGATGGGCTCTGCGTTAGAGTCCCCCTTGTGCTCGGGTGGGCAAATACCGCCATGAAAGTCGAATAATTGTATGCTCATAGCGCCACTTTTGCCCGAGTATCGGTCATTATGATTGACGCCTTGTGTTGTTCCAATGGCAGGCTGGCTGTGGGCTTCGATGAGATCTCAAGTAGATCGATGCAATCGACTGGACAGGGCTCAATGCATAAGTCGCAGCCCGTACACTCGCTAGCAATCACGGTATGCATTTGTTTCGCGGCACCCAAAATAGCGTCTACTGGGCAAGCCTGTATGCATTTGGTGCAGCCGATACACTCAGCTTCTCGAATAAAGGCCACTTTTACCGGTGTCTCGATACCGTGATCGGGATCGAGGGGGAGGGGCTCTGTGCCCAAGAGTTGTGCCAATTCGGCGATAGTCTCTTCTCCACCCGGAGGGCACTTATTAATGGCCTCACCCTGACTGATTGCCTCTGCGTAGGGACGGCAGCCAGGATATCCGCACTGCCCGCATTGAGTTTGAGGCAATACAGTGTTGATCGTATCGACCAGTGAGCTGTCATCGGCGGCAAAACGGACTGCAGCGAATCCCAGCAGACAGCCAAATGCCGCACCAACGAGTAGGAAAGTGAGCAGCGCACGCAGGCTCTCTTGCTCGAGTAAAAAGACAGCGCTCATGTTGCCAGCCCCGCAAAGCCCATAAAGGCGAGCGCTGCTAGGCCAGCCGTTATCATAGCGATCGCAGGGCCTTGGAATGCCTGTGGTACATCGGCTGCAGCGATACGTTCTCGCATGGCAGAGAAGAGCACCAGCACCAATGAAAATCCCAGTGCGGCACCAAACCCGAACCACAGTGACACAATAAAACTGTGGGCCTGCGCTAGGTTCAATAAGGCGACCCCAAGTACGGCACAATTAGTGGTAATGAGAGGTAAATACACACCAAGTACACGATGTAATAGCGGACTCGATTTTCTGACCACCATCTCTGTGAATTGAACCACGACCGCAATCACCAGGATAAACGTGATGGTCCGCAAATATTCGAGGCCAAGTGGGACCAGAACCCAGTGAAACATCAGGTAGCTGCAAGCCGAGGCCAATGTGAGTACAAAAGTGGTTGCCATCGACATACCGATCGCAGTTTCTAGCTTATTAGATACACCCATAAACGGGCACAAGCCCAAAAACTGGACTAACACAAAGTTATTCACTAGCGCTGTTGCGAGCAGCAATGACGCATATTCGGCAATCATGATGAACTATCGCCTTTCGTGAATGAAGAAATGTGCCTGCGGCGGCGCTTGGCAGGCCTAACAACTATAGTAGAGGCTTCAAGTGCGAACAATAAGTGGCGGGAAGCGAGTTTCAAAAAGCCGCCTAAGCCTCCATTATTTGACTTGCATCCCTGCTTTCGCGCCGCTGTCCGGTGATATCAGAAAGAGGTCCTCACCTCCTGGGCCGGCGGCGAGCGCCATACCTTCAGAGACACCGAATCGCATGGTCCTTGGCGCAAGATTGGCTACTACCACGATCTGACGACCAACCAGTTGCTCAGCACTGTAAGCACTCTTGATACCGGCAATAATGGTTCTTTGGGTATCACCTAGTGATACTGTGAGCCGCAAGAGCTTGTCCGCTTCTTCAATGGTCTCGGCTGCTACGATCTCAGCGACTCTGAGATCCACTTTAGCAAAGCTTTCAAAATCAATCTGATCCTGGGTATCAAGGGCGGGTAGCTTCGCTTTCTTGGGTTGATCTGTCGGACTACTCTCGGCTGCTTCGCTCGATACAAGTGCTTCAACAGCCGCTGCCTCGATCCGCTGCATCAGCGGTTTGAAATTGTCGATCTTGTGGCCGCCTGCTAAT
>CBFHJC010000207.1:0-2395 GCA_965656045.1 Aequoribacter sp. | reverse complement strand
GAAATTTTTTGGAGGGCACGTGAGGCGTTCGCGTGCGCGTGGCGACCAATGATTAACTCTGCCATCAAGGCGGGATAGGCCAAGCAAAAAGCTAATATAAGATACACGATCAAGAACGCGGCACCACCGTTACTGGCTGCTTGTGTAGGGAATCCCCAGATGTTACCAAGCCCTACAGCGCTGCCTGCTGCAGCCAAAATAAAGCCGAGCCGTGAGCTGAACTGCCCGCGATTTGATGCCATAGTCTTCTCCCCCGTCCTTCACCGCAGTTTAGCAGAAGTGGGCTTCAGAAAAAGTGCTATAAAAAGGTTTCGACTTGCCAAAAAGGCGGGGGCTTATGCTATGATTCGCGCCTTCATCGCCCGGGTGGTGAAATTGGTAGACACAAGGGACTTAAAATCCCTCGCTGGCAACAGCGTGCCGGTTCAAGTCCGGCCCCGGGCACCATCGCGATCCACCTCTGTGCTGATAGATTTGTCATCGGCATTTGCCTCGTCAAATCTGGCCGGACTAATCCAGCCGCTCAGCACAGCTGATCGGCGTTCACAGGCTCGCCGCGTTGCGGCTCGAATTCCCTGTTCACCCAGCCCCGGGCACCATCTCGGATTTAATTTCTTGAGTAACAGATTCGTCATCGGCATTTGCCTCGTCAAATCTTGCCGGACCAATCCAGCCTCTCAGCACAGCTGATCGGCGTTCACAGGCTCGCCGCGTGCGGATCGAAGTGCCTATTCACCCAGCCTCGATGTTTACTGCATGAAAACGCGGGTCATACTTGCTATATTTGGTTTTTTTTGGAGGCGAGCGCCTTGCATAAATCACTGAACCCCGCACCGGTGCGGAAGCCCACACTGTTGTCGCGTCTTGTCCGCAGGATCATTTTGGCGATTTGGTACTTAAGACATTGGAAAATCGACTCTCCGCTGCCCAAAAATCTCAAGAAATACGTTCTGGCTGGCGCCCCGCATACCACTAACTGGGATTTTGTTTTTTTTGTAGGTGCGACCCATGAGGAAGGGGTTAAACCTAACTTCATGGGCAAACACACTCTATTCAATGGCATCATGCGTAACTTCATGCTGGATATGGGTGGGATACCCGTTGATCGCACGGCAAAAGCCAATGCCACCGAGCAAGTCGCGGCTGAATTTACTGCTCGTGATGAGCTGGCTCTTGTTATTGCTCCTGAGGGTTCGCGTAAGTCAGATGGTAAATGGCGTTCAGGCTTCTACCACATCGCACGTGCTGCGAATGTGCCCATTATTCCCGCCTTCGCCGACAATGCGCGCAGAATAATCCGCTTTGGGCCGCCAATACATCCGACCGGGAACTATGGTGAAGACTTGTTGAAGATCGCTGAATGGTTCCGTGCGCAATTGCCCGATTACGAGCGTTTTAAAGTTCTCGAACAACAGGCACGCGACATCATCGCTGGGCTCAATAAGGCTTGAATAACTTGCGTGGTCGGGAGTTTTGGTAAACTATTCATTCAAACAAACCCATAAACAAATTGAGATAGATGTATGAATGTGCTTTTGAAAGTCAGTTTGGTCCTTCAGCTGTGTCTTGCAAATTTTGCAGGTGCTACAACGATTATCCACGTTGGCACTCTAATCGATGGCGTTTCGGATACGCCGAAGGATTCCGTGTCGATCATCGTAGAAGGTGAGAGAATTGCTCGGATTGTTGAGGGTTTTGTCGAAGAGGATACTGCAACGGTAATTGATCTGAAGCAATCGACGCTCATGCCCGGGTTCATCGATATGCACGTCCACCTCGATGGTGAACTTGACCCGCCTGGCAGCTACAGTGAGCAGTTCTTTATGAACTCTGCAGATATCGCTTTGCGGTCGACATATTTTGCAGACATTACATTGAAAGCAGGTTTTACCACTGTTCGAGATCTGGGGACTCGGGATATCGATGCGACTCGTGCCCTTCGTACCGCCATCAGTAAAAAGCTAGTGGTGGGGCCCCGTGTTTATATGGCAGGTAAAGCGCTTGCGACAACTGGCGGACACGCAGACCCCACGAACGGCATTAGATCAGATTTGCGTCATGATCCAGGCCCAAAAGACGGTGTTTTAAACGGTCCAGATGAAGCCTATAAGGCAGTTCGTCAGCGTTATAAAGACGGGTCTGATATGGTAAAACTTACCGTGACGGGTGGCGTATTATCACTCGCGAAAAGTGGTGATAACCCCCAATTTACTGATCGAGAGCTTGAAGCCGTGGTCGCTGCGGCCAAAGATTATGGCTTTAAAGTAGCAGTTCATGCGCACGGCGCCGAGGGTATGAAACGGGCTATCAAGGCAGGTGTTGACTCGGTCGAGCATGGAACCTACATGGACGAAGAGGCGATGGCGTTAATGATAGAGCAGGGCACATGGTATGT
>CBFHJC010000206.1:0-2480 GCA_965656045.1 Aequoribacter sp. | reverse complement strand
CATCCCATTGCGCCACGCGTTATTGCCGGCGACTCTGACATGACGGATCAAGCGCGTTTAGAGGTAGCGCAAGCCATGCTGGATGCCTATGAGCGGCTCGATTGGGTGGCGGCGGCTGACTTGATAGCGGAGCAGGGCGAGATTCATTACGCCGAACCTGAGCCAATGGTGGGTCCTCAAGGTCTGCTAGCACACACGGCTCGGTTGGGCGACAAGCTGAGCGCCGTTAAGTTTACGGTTCGCAATATCGGCGTCGTTAATGGCACAGTCATGACGGAGCGCATCGATCACATTGAGTTTAATGGCGTTAAGGGAGCGGTCCCGGTGTTCGGTGCGATGGAGATTGAAAACGGCAAAATTCAGCAATGGCGGGAGTACTTTGACCATCACCAAATGCTCTCGGCAATGGGTTTTGTCAAATAGTCCGATCAGTCACTCAAGAAGCAGGTGCCACAGAGTGCCTCGTAGTGCACACTGCCTTCATCGATCATGACTTGCTCACCTTCGCTGACGCGACCTGATTCACTGAGTCTGGCGTTGAAAATCGCCTTCCGCCCGCAACGGCAAATCGTCTTCATTTCCTCGAGTGTATGAGCCACTTCCATGAGACGCCTGCTGCCGGGAAAGGATTGGGTTTTGAAATCAGTTCGCAATCCGTAGGCAATAATTGGGATACCTTTGAATAGAGCAACCTCAAGAGCTTGATCGACTTGCTCAGGCGTCATGAACTGGGCCTCATCAATGAGCAGACATCGCACTGGAGGCAAATCATTGGCACGAGCCAAGAGGTGAGTCTCGACAGCACGGTTCAGGTTGTCTGACGTTGCCAGCAGGATATCGACTCGTCGTTTAACGCCAAGTCGCGAGACCACATGATGCTCACCTTTGGTATCGACCGCAGGCTTCACTAGGAGCACGGCTTGACCGCGCTCTTCATAGTTGTGGGCGACTTGCAGTAAAGCGGTGCTTTTACCGCTATTCATGGCGCCGTAACGAAAATAGAGCTTGCTCATAGTGGCCCTTTATTGGCGTAATGTGCTTAGTTTAAATTAAGCGCGATGGTCTTGCATGGCTTAAATACCGGCTTATCTCGACCTCGTATACGTCTTTGATTATTAACTGCTTCAGTTTTTGAAACGCTGTAATTTACAGGGGTGTTGTGCTTAAGTAGGGCTCGAGCAATCGCAAGTAAAACAATAACAAGGAGATTTCAATGTCGATAGATCTTAAGCCAACCGCTGGTTGCTGCGGTGCAGTGGTGTCGGGAATCGATTTGTCTCAGTCCTTATCCGAGGATCTGATCGGTACAATCAGACAGCACTGGGTCGACAATAAGGTGTTGATCTTTCCGAAGCAAACCTTAACGCCGGATCAACTGGTGCAGTTTAGTCTTCAGTTTGGAGAGATTGGTGATGATCCTTTTTTCGGTCACATCGAAGAGCACGAACAAGTGGCTGCGATCCAGCGTCGAGCCGATGAGACTACGCCGATTTTTGCAGAGATCTTCCACACTGATTGGAGCTTCTTAAAAGTGCCACCGGCGGGCACCGCCTTATACGGAATCACTATTCCTCCCCATGGTGGTAACACACTGTTCGCGGATCAAGTAGCGGCCTATGAAGCATTGCCCGAGAGTCTGCAGGCTCGGATCGAAGATTTGATCGCAATCCACTCCGCTGAGCTGGGTTATGCACCTGATGGCGCCTATGGTGAGAACGATCAGAACAGTGGTCGGAGCATGAAGATTATCACCAGCGAAAGGGCTCGCGAAACCTGCGAACACCCGTTGGTGAGAACGCATCGTGAAACTGGCAAGAAGGCGCTTTTTTCATCTGCCGCTTACATTAAGGGGTTTGTTGGTATGGACAAGTCCGAGAGTGATGCGCTTTTGCTAGAGCTCTATGCGCATCAGACCAAACCCGAATTTACGTATTCTCATCCCTGGGAGAAGGGCATGGTAGTGATGTGGGATAACCGCTCTCTGCTGCATGCGGCGACCGGTGGTTACGACGGTTACGATCGATTGTTGCATCGAACCACCATCGCAGATACACACTTTTAGCTCACTTGATCGCATCAAGTCTTGCGCGGCTCTTTGCACTCATGAAGCAAGGTTGACGCTACCGTACAGATATCGTCGATAGGGGCGATGCTAGAGTCCTGAATTCGAACTCACTCTCGAGAGGCTCGGGGTAGTGAGCCTCTCAAACTTGGAGTGTGGGATGCCGCTCAGCGCGGCTCCTCTAGCAGATCGCCAAAGAAAATCGCATTGAGTAATACCCTGCGGCTACCCCACCAAAACGCTCTAAAGCTGGGATTGTCGAGTGACAATACAAACGCACCAGCGCCATTCGCGTCAACGATCAAGCCCGCTGATTCAGCCGCAAGACTTTGATTTTCAATCGACATATAACCCGACATGAGTGGGCTAGCGCTGTAGAGTAGGGGTGTGGAATACGCATTCCCCGATCGAGCCATGA
>CBFHJC010000205.1:0-2482 GCA_965656045.1 Aequoribacter sp. | reverse complement strand
AGAAGCTAAGCTTTGGATGCTGAGCATCTTCAGCGTAACCCTTGCCATGGGCGCGATCGCTTACTCGGTCTTACTGCCAAGCACTGCCATAGAGACACTCACTGCTCAAATATTCTTTATTGGTATTTTCGCGTTAACCGTGCCTCATATGATCTTGATCGATTATTATCTAGGCCATCTCCATAACCAGCAGCCGTCTTTATGAGCGAGTCCATAACCGATCGAAAAAAACAGCACCTCACCATTGCGGCAATGGATGAGGTTCAAATGGGACAAAGCGCGGGTTTGGAGACAGTCCGGTTTGAGCCCAGAGCGCTGCCCGAGATTGACTTTGAAGAAGTCAGCACGCGTTGCACTTTTTTGGGTAAAACCTTAAGCCAACCTCTCATGATTGCTTCGATGAGCGGAGGTACCGAGGAATCCCAGCAGCTCAATGAACGGCTCGCTCAAGCAGCAGAGCAACATCAAATCGCTCTGGCACTGGGATCAATGCGAATCGCAATCGAGCACACTGCAAAACGTAGCGCCTTTAAATTACGTCATATCGCGCCAACCATTCCGATTCTTGCGAATCTGGGCGGTGCGCAACTGAGGGCTCAGCAAGGTCTTGCTAACGCTTTAAAATGTATTGAAATCGCCCAAGCCGACGCCCTTGTCATTCACCTAAACCCCTTACAAGAAGTGCTGCAGCAGGGCGGAGACACACAATGGCGCGGGCTCGCAGCGGCATTGAGGCAACTTGTTGTGGAGAGTCCCGTTCCCATCGTAGTCAAAGAAGTCGGACATGGTATCGGACCCATCACTTTTCGGCAGCTGCTCGATCTAGGCGTGCAATATATTGATCTCGCAGGCTCGGGCGGCACCAGCTGGGCCGCGATCGAGACGAAACGGGCCAACACCCTCCACCAAGCCGCTATCGGTGAAGTCTTTCATAACTTTGGGATCACGCTTACCGAAACCTTAACAGCCATCGCGAGTACGCCTTCATTGCACAGTGATGCTCAGATCATTGCCTCGGGCGGGCTGCGCTCCGGACTTGATGTCGCGCGAGCGATCCGATTGGGCGCACATATTGGCTCGGCGGCATCACCGTTTCTGAAAGCGGCGCAAGTAGGCCAACAAGCACTCAGCGATCTCATCGAACAATGGCATGAGCAACTGCGTATCACCTGCTTTATCACTGCCAGTGCTAATCTTGCGGCACTGCGCCAGGCGCCACTCATTGAGTCCCCTTAGATGGACCCTTCAAGACTCACCCCTCTTCATCGGAATAAAGTACTGCAGCTGGCGATAGGTGCCAGCGTTTTGTTAGCACTGCGGTCTTTGAGTCATTGGATCGTTGATGCCACGGCTCTGCCAGTGCCACCGGCTGCTTTGGGTCTGATGATTTTATTCGCGCTGCTCGTGCTAGTGCAGCGGGTCCCCGCCGCACTCGAGACTATCGCCTCGCCGCTACTCGGTCATATGAACTTATTTTTCATACCTGCAAGCGTGGGCGTTATCGCCCTCGGGGGCGTTCTCGCAGGCGATGGTGTCGGACTGCTCGCAGCCATGCTAGTGTCCACCGGCGTCGGGCTGGTGTTCTGCGCCAAGCTACTGGTCAGGCTACGCCGTGTGGATTCTACCGATGGCAGCTGACCCCGTGTTCACTGGGCTTTGGATCGCAGTCACGATTGGGGTCTATAGCCTTATGTTGCGGTTGTATCGGCGCGCGAATTCGTTCTCGCTGATGCACCCGGTCATCACCTCTAGCGCGCTTTTAATCGGCCTATTAGCTTGGAGTGGCACCGACTATCCGCTTTATCGAGCGCACACCGAACTACTGCACGATTGCCTTGAACTGGCAACGATCGCGATCGCCATTCCCCTGTTTCAAGAACGGCATCGACTCAGAGCCCTCGCAATACCCCTTCTCACGAGCCTAAGTGCTGCAACCGCGCTGAATCTCGGCTTGGCTTATGCCATAGGATCAAGCCTACAACTGTTACCCGACAGTCTGATCGCTTTACTCTCAAAGTCAGTCACGACGCCAGTCGCCATTGGAATCACCGAGCTGTCGGGCGGCAATGCTGCGCTGACTGCTGCAGTTGTCATCACGACGGGTATTATTGGGGCAATGTTCGGCCCACTGTTACTCAGATACTTTCAGATCACCGACCCAGTGGCGCGAGGCGTTGCAATGGGCACACTAGCACACGGTGTCGGCACTGCTAGAGCATTCCAAATGTCGCCTGTGAGTGGTGCATTTGCAGGGCTCAGTATGGCCCTCTGCGCCATCATCACCTCTCTCCTACTCCCCACTATTATCAATCACTTAGGCATCTGACCAGCACTGTAGTCAAGTTTGCGTTTTGCATGATACTATCTGCTAACTTATTATTCAGATACAGGCTATCAATCGCCAATGAACCATGCGTCGAGCCATATGCAGCGATTCCCGCGCAACCCACTTATGAGGGGCCTGTGCAGTCTGCTATTGGTA
>CBFHJC010000204.1:0-2529 GCA_965656045.1 Aequoribacter sp. | reverse complement strand
ATGGACTCAGACTGAAGCTCATCCACCATACTGTCGTCGCCAGTTGCCGCACTGTTCACCAGTCGAGAAAACACCTCTGCACTTTTGCCTTGCTGCATCATCGGCAGCGCATAACGGCCAAACTCTGTTGCCAGTACGTCTGCATCGCCGGCTGCCAGCCGCATCGGAATCGCCGTTAACTCAGCATGGTCCGAGACCACAAGAAAATCCAAAGGTCGATTGCGTTGTACTCTCGATTTATGAAAGGGATGCACAACCGGGAGGCCTTTCGCGTATCGATAAGCCGTGTCGGGATCGGTCGTGCGATTCTGAAACAGATACGCGTCGAAAGAATATGAGGTATGCAAATGCGTATCACCCCAGAGTAAACGCGTGCTGTGCTCATTCTGTGAGCTCTCGGCCAACACTTGAGAGGCACTGAAGCACATCACACACCCGATAACACGACTCACAAAGCGCATATTCATCCTTAGTCTTATTGTGTAAAAGCGAATCAGTATAAGCCACACCACTGCATCTGCCTATGTTCAAGTCATGACGAAGATTCGCACTGGGTCTCACTAAGACTGGGCTAATGACTCGCTACCAAACTAGCGGTTTCAATGAGGCTGAGCCCTCTGTAGAATCTCGGGTTTTGGAAACCTCAGCGCGATGAGCTACTCTGACTTCGGTAAGAAATTTACTCAATCCTCGGGCATTGTCGAGCTCATGAATGATCTGGGCGAGGCTCTTAGCATCAATCCAGATATGCTCTTTTTAGGTGGCGGAAACCCTGCCCAAATCCCGGCGGCACAAGCACTGTTTAAAGCGCATCTGCAGAGTATTATTGAACAACAGAGTCAGATTGACCGGCTACTTGGCAACTATCAGTCACCCCAGGGTGACCCCTCAGTCTGTGACGCGCTGGCCTCTTATTTGAAGCGAAATCTCGGCTGGGATGTGACTCGCAAAAACATTGCGATTGCTAATGGAAGCCAATCTGCCTTTTTCATTATCGCCAATTTGCTCGCGGGCCAGCGCGGAGATCAAGAGACCTCTATCCACCTGCCGGTTTCACCTGAGTATGTTGGTTATGCAGACAGTGGCCTGAGTGCCAATTTTTTCTCGGCGAGCAAACCCACCATCGAGCTTTTGCCCGATCGAATGTTCAAATATCACGTCGATTTTGACCACCTCGATATTCCGATGACCGCTGCGGCTTTATGTATTTCGAGGCCTACCAATCCAACCGGTAACATGCTGTCAGATAGTGAAGTAGAACATCTGAACGCTCTGGCAGAAGCCCGCGGCATACCGTTAATTATTGATGGGGCCTACGGCTTGCCATTCCCTAACATTCGCTTTGTTCCAGCAACGGCAATATGGAATGACAACATCATCATGATGCTTAGCTTGTCGAAGCTCGGACTCCCGGGTGTTCGGGGTGGTATTGTGATTGGTAACGAGGAATTCATCTCTGATTTCAACGCAGCGAATACGGTCATCAGCCTTGCATCAGGCACCCTGGGACCCATGCTGTTGGAATCGATGATCAACAATAACGACCTTGACCATCTCAGTAATTCCGTTATTCAGCCCTACTACCAGTCAAGTAGCGAGTTTATTGTTGCTGAAATTCAACGAGAAATGAGTGACTTACCGGTTCGCATTCACAAAGCTGAGGGCGCTATTTTTGTTTGGATCTGGTTACAAGACTTACCAATCACCAGCCACGCGCTTTACCAGCGCTGCAAACAACGCGAGCTTCTGGTTGTGCCCGGTGAACATTTTTTTATCGGTTTATCTGACCAGTGGTCACACAAATATGAATGCCTGCGTCTGTCGCATGCACAGCCTCGATCGGCGATCAGTGCTGGCATTAAAATCTTAGCGGAGGAGGCGCGTGCCGCCTACCGAGATCACTAAATCAGAGACTCTACTATTCACTTCCCAGTCACAAGCGGGGTACACTCAGAATCCGCAGTTAACTGAGTAGTTTGATGCGGTTACATCACCGTCAATAAAAAAGGAATCTCTATGTTCAGTCACATTATGGTTGGCGCAAATGATCTCGCCGAGTCAAAACGTTTCTATGATGCTGTGTTAGGCGCTTTGGGCATCGGTCCCGGCACACTAGACGACAAAGGTCGCTGCTTCTATTTTACCGAGAAAGGTGTCTTCGCGATCTCAGTACCCATTGATGGCAACCCTGCCTGCCACGGTAATGGTTCGACCATCGGGTTTGCTGTCAGTGATCCCGCTCAAGGCGATGCCTGGCACGCGGCCGGAGTTGCTAATGGTGGCATCACCTGTGAAGACCCACCAGGAATTCGTGAAGGCGAGATGGGTAAAATGTACCTCGCTTACCTCCGCGACCCCGCTGGTAACAAGATCTGCGCTTTGAAACGCATGTAATTAGAGTCACTCGGTGTTTGCCTCTGGCAAACACCGAGCTTAAGACACCCTTGTGAATAACCCCCTGCACAGCTGAGACCTCATACCTAACACTAAGTACTAAGCACCTAGCACCTAGCACCTAGCACCTAGCAC
>CBFHJC010000203.1:0-2552 GCA_965656045.1 Aequoribacter sp. | reverse complement strand
GATGCCCTTTGCGGCTGTAGCAAGACCCAAAGCGGGGCGGCAATCATGACGCTTTGGTTCGAAAGACCCCTGTTGCTGCTGTGCTTGATACCCCTAGTCGTGTTGTTTGTTTGGTTAGGGCGTCGTTCGCGTCGAACTCAAGCGGCGATTGAACTGATGCCATCGGTACTCAGGGCTGCCTTGGTAAACTCTCAGCCTTGGCGCGGTGGTTATGCGGCACGATTATTGTGGTTGGTGTTAGCGAGCGCCTTGGTAGTTGCATTGTCGTCGCCTAAGGCCCTCTGGCAGCGTGAATCAGCTGATTGGTCCGAGGCGACTTGGATTGTTGTGGTTGACCTCAGCACCGAGACGCTAGCAGCCTCGCAGAGTGTCAAGTCACTGCAGTCACGCTTGAATCAGTTGGTTGAAGCGAAAAATGGCGCTGCGATCGGTTTGGTTGCTCTCGCTGGTACCGCACACTGGGTACTGCCGCCGACGCAAGATCTAACACTATTGAAACGATATTTGTATGCCCTTGATGCCAGCCTAATGCCCGTGCCTGGCTGGGACTTGCAGGCAGCGCTGACCTTGTTGAGCGCGACGCCTACGATTTCTGATGGCGCCCCCACCATTCTTGTCACCACGCAGCAACGCGCTCTGCAATCAGCACAGCGCCTCTCATCTAGTGGATCCGATGCGCCTATGCTGACTTGGGCCTGGGATTCTGATGTGTCAGCACAGACTATTGCTCTATCTGCGGCTGCTCTCGTTCAAGGTGAGCGGAAAGGGGCGACCGACTTGGCACCTGTTGTGCTTGTGACCGCACTCGTCGTGTTGTTGTGGCTAGGCCGAAGGCAGTGGGCGCAGGCCCTCGCGGCTTCGATTGTCATCTTGAGTTTTGGTCCATTCACGCCTATCACACTGCCCGCTACAGCGGCAGATGTGTCTCAGGGGCCAAATACGCAGCCCGATCGATCAGAGTGGCTAGACGATACTGTCACTCTGTTAGCGGATGCCTTACTCACGCCAGATCAACAGGGATATTGGTTGCAGTATTTCGGTTACCTTGAGTTGGCGGCAGACCGGTACGAGACACCTTTGTATCGTGGCTATGCCTTGTACCGCAGTGGCCAGTTCCGTCAAGCCGCAAGTGTCTTTCAGCAAATCGAGGGTTTGCAGGCACGATTTGCCGAGGGTAATGCCTGGGCGCGTGCCGCAGATTATCGCCAGGCGCTGATCGCCTATGATCAAGCACTGGATCTTGCCCCCGAACAGATGGAAATTCAGCACAATCGAGATCGAGTTTTAGCCCTTGTCGAGGCAGCTTTCGAGCAAGGCGAATCGCAAATGGCGGACATGGGTGATGTGAACACGGTCGAAGCATTTGATGGAGAGCAGAGGACAGAAGCAACTGACGATGAGATGGCATTGCTTCAGACGCTTGAATCAAGTCGCTTGCTGAGCGATCCAGCGGCGCTGGCGCGATGGCGGGCTCAAGTAGAAGCAAGCCCCGCGAGATTTCTGGCAAGTCGCTTCAAGGCGGAGTGGTTAGGTGAACAGGGGGCGCAAGATGTTCATAGCGATCCTTAGAATGTATTCGAGCAAGCAAGCTCGGACGTTTGCCTCATTGATGTCACTTCTGTGTGTGGGGGTCGCCCCGAGTTTTGGCGCCAATACATCGAGCCACGACATGCTGGGTAGTGCCACAGTCCGTATCATCGATCCCGCACCATTTGTGCCGCTTCAGGTTGTATCGGTGAATGTCAGTGTGCTGAGCAAGGATACTGTGATCGGAAGTCCCGAATTGAGTTTGCCTGCGATTCAGAACGCGGTTTGGCTGCAACCGTCCCAGCACAGTTACACCGGCTACGCCATCCACGAAGGTAAGCGGCGACCCGTATTTAATGTGTCGGTGGGATTATTGCTCCGCCAATCAGGCCGCGTCACCATTGATCCGATTCAACTGTCTTTGCCTATGCTGAGTGAGCAGGGTCGAGTTGTGGCCGAATTCGAAACCATGCCATTGAGTTTTGAGGTCAAATCAATGGTTTCGGCGGAAGACGATGCGTTTATCGTGCCAGCGACTCGATTGAGTTTGGATTCACAGCTAATGACACAAGCGCAGTGGCGAGTGGGTGATATCGTGGAACAGAGCGTGACTATCAAGCTGAGTGGGGCGACGGTGCTCGCCTTGGATTCGGTTCCACTTGGGCGCATCAGTGACACTGCCCGAGAGAGCTTAGGTGCAAGTGGCAGCGCACCCCTAATCTCTTTCTCACCCGAACGTTTGCCGCTAGAGTCCGAGACACGTTATGTCCGGGGTGAAGTTCAGGTCGAACAGACACAGGTATTGCGCTATACGATTAAAGACCCGGGGGGCCAGTGGGTGCCGCCCGTTGAACTTAGATGGTGGGATACCACTCGACACGAGTTGATGACTCTGACAACTGAGCCGCACCTTATCTTTGCTGGACCGACGCCTGGTACCGTAGCGCTGAAACTGCGTGATTGGATATTGCTAGGATATTTGCCAGCAGCGCTAGTGTTACTGTGGTTGGTTATGTCCCAGCGGG
>CBFHJC010000202.1:0-2554 GCA_965656045.1 Aequoribacter sp. | reverse complement strand
TGACTGTTTTGCGACCGCCGGATCCACTGGTTCGAAGCGTACTGAGGGTCTTGCGCTGCAGCGTTATTTTTCTGGGCGCCGCACCCGACGCGTCGCCATGATTGCGCTTCAGAAACTGCAACAGCGTCTGTTTGTCTTCATCAGAGACTTCTTGGCTTGCGCTGGTGTGCGCAAGTCCTGCTTCTTTCATTTGGCTCAGCAGGCGCTCGGTCGAAGCACCTACGACCTTTGCGAGTTGCTCTACTGTTACTTGTGCCATTATCTACTCTCCTTCTCTCTTAGTTCGTCGGAAACAGCCTATTGATTAAACTAGGCTTCCTCCGCGAACCAAGGAGCGCGAGCGGTCATGATTAACGCGCCCGCTCGTTCTTCTGTCATTTCAGGAATATCTAGTAAGTCGTCAACACCCTGCTCCGCAAGATCTTCCATGGTCACAATGCCACGGCTGGCGAGTACAAAAGCCAGCTGACGATCCATACCTTCCATTTCTAATAAATCTTCTGCGGGGTCTTGCGAGCCCAACTGCTCTTCTGATGCGATCGCCAGTGTTAACAGGGCATCTTTGGCTCGAGCGCGCAGTTCTTCCGAGATTTCTTCATCGAAGCCTTCGATCGACATCATTTCTTCTAGAGGGACGTAAGCGACCTCTTCAAGTGTCGTAAAGCCTTCTTCTACCAATACTTCAGCCACTTCCTCATCAACGTCTAAGCGGTCGACAAAGAGTTGGATAATTTGACCTGATTCCGCCTCTTGCTTCTCTTGCGCCTCATCTGTGCTCATCACGTTGATGGTCCAACCGGTCAACTCAGAGGCAAGTCGCACATTCTGACCACCGCGACCGATCGCTTGCGCGAGATTGTCTTCAGATACCGCCACATCCATGGTGTGGGTGTCCTCATCGACCACGATCGATTCAACTTCGGCTGGAGACATCGCATTGATGACTAGCTGAGCGGGGTTGTCATCCCAGAGGATGATGTCAACGCGCTCACTATCGAGCTCATTTGAGACCGCTTGAACGCGCGATCCACGCATACCAACACAAGCACCAATAGGATCGATTCTTTGGTCATTGGTTTTCACAGCAATTTTAGCGCGCGACCCCGGATCTCGAGCGGCACTGCGAATCTGAATAACGCCCTCTGCAATTTCGGGCACCTCGATGCGAAAAAGTTCGATCAGCATCTGCGGGCACGATCGGCTCAGAATAAGCTGCGGACCGCGGACTTCATCGCTGATCTCTAGCAAAATCGCACGTAAACGATCATTAATTCGGAAGGTTTCGCGACCGACGAGATTACCGCGCGGTAACAGGCCCTCGGCGTTATTCCCTAGATCTACGATAATGTTGTCGCGAGTGACTTTCTTGACTGTGCCTGCAACTAGCTCACCCACCCGATTGCGGTATTGATCAACAATTTGCTCACGCTCTGCTTCTCGGACACGTTGCACAATAACCTGCTTGGCAGTCTGCGCAGCGATGCGGCCAAAACCAACGTTTTCAATCACTTCTTCGTGAATATCGCCAGGTACTAACGAAGGGTTTTGCTCTATCGCCTCTTCGGTCGTAAATTGTGTCCCGAGCAACGCCATCTCGTCATCAGGCACGACCAACCAGCGGCGGACCGTGGTGTAGTCGCCCGTCTTGCGATCGATAGTGACGTGTATGTCTGAATCTTCGTCATAGCGTTTTTTGGTAGCTGTCGCTAACGCCAGTTCGATTGCTTCAAAAATAATGTCCTCAGACACACCTTTTTCGTTTGATACCGCTTCTGCGACCAGCAAAATTTCTTTAGTCATTCCAAGCCTCGTAATTTGAGCGCCACTTACAAGCGGGGCTTCACTCTCGCCTTATCGATTGAACTGAAAGGCAACACATATTCATCGTCGTCGATACGAACAACGACCTCTTCATCTTCGGTTCCCACTAGGGTTCCATGAAAGTTACGACGCCCATCAAAGGGAGCACGCAACTTGACCTCGACCCACTCACCGACATAAGGACGGCACTGGTCTATCGTGAACAGCAACCGATCAATCCCAGGTGAAGAGACCTCTAGACTATATTCGCCCGGTATGGGGTCTTCGACATCCAAAATACCGCTGATCTGCCGACTGACCGAGGCGCAATCATCAACCTGAACACCCGCTTCACGATCGATGTAGACGCGCAGCAAGCTCTGTTTGCCCGCCGCCCTAAATTCGAGCCCCCAAAGAGTAAACCCCAAGGCCTCGATCGTTGCCCGGAGCAACGCATCTAGCTCTGCTTCTTTTCTGGTCATTCGACCACACCCACCAATCGACAGATACAAAAAAACCCCAATCAGGGGCCTCGTAACACTGCACACCTTTAGGTACGACCGGCTTATGCAGGATAAGATTGAACGCTTATCCGACCGCTCCGTACCTTCTCTATTGCACGCTTGAGTACTGCATCAAGCAAGCCTTATAGAGCAGGCCTCACAATGTCGCAGAGTATACGCATAAAAGAGGGGTGGTTCAACGCGCATTATTACCTTCTGACGCCGTTGGACTCGGCGGCTATGATCAACCA
>CBFHJC010000201.1:0-2571 GCA_965656045.1 Aequoribacter sp. | reverse complement strand
ACAGCCAGATACCGTGGCTGATCTTGCAATAAAGAACGCCTAAACTGCAGTGGATCCTGAGCTGCAGCGTGCGCCAGCTCGTCGATAAATGATTCGGTAAAAAACGCGTGCTGAGACGAATCTACGCTCCGCCATGGGCCCTCTGGAATCGGCATAGGAAGATCAATCGAACCGATCGAAATATTGGCAATAGAATAGGGAATATGTGGCGCTTCATGAGGCTCACTCTTATTCACAAAAACATTACGCCACGCCGTTGGGATGCCAGAACTCGACATGACACCTTGGAAGCGGCTGCTAAAGGCAGGGCGATAGAAATCATGTTGCATATCTTCTTCACGAGACCAAACGAGTTTCACCGGTACGCCTGCGATGCGCGAGATCTTGGCCGCTTGAATCGTGGCGTCAAAGATTGATCGCCGCCCAAATCCGCCGCCCATAATATGGTTATGAACTGTCACATTGGCAGGCGGAATATCGAGCGCCTCGGCCACCGCATGACGGGTTCCCAAGGGATTCTGAGTACCCACCCATATCTCGCATCGATCATCCACCACGTGCGCAGTCGCATTCATGGGCTCCATACACGCATGGGCTAAGTAAGGAGCTCGATAGGTCACATCAATCGGCTGCGTGGTGGTTTCTATCACCCGCGCGGTGTCACCCACATCCACCTCGGATTTAAACTCTCCCGCATCAAGACCCTTGGCTATGGCTTGCTCGAAGGCCTCATAAATCTCGGCTTGCTTTAACCCCGAATGCTCAGGCAAGTGCCATTCGGGCGTTAAGGTAGCGAGTGCACGCTTAGCCTCCCAGTAGGATCCCGAGACCACTGCAACGGCATCATCCAATTCAACGACTTGAGACCCCGCTGGCAGCGACTCAGGGATCGGCACACGAGCAAGCGTTCCACCAAAGGTAGGGCACGCCATCACAGTGGCAATCTTCATACCCGGCACCACCACATCAATACCAAAAACAGCTGATCCATCCACCTTGGCCGGCAAATCATGCCGAGGCAAACTCTTACCCATGTAACGATACTGATCTGGCGTTTTTAAGGTTGGTGTATGAGGCGGTGTTTTTTCTCCGGCCGCTGCCGCAAAATCCGAAAATGGCGCTGCCAATCGACCATCGCTAGTAAAAATTTGTCCCCGATCGGTTCTGAGTTGGGAAACCGGCACCCCCCAAGCCTCTGAGGCGGCCTCTAGCAGTACCTGACGCGCCGCCGCACCGGCAACGCGCATACCAAAGACACCGGTGGCCCGAATACTCAGACTGCCACCCGTGATTTGCATGTTCATCGCTTTCGCTGCTTGCAAAAAGACGCCCTTGAGCGTGCCGACCAATACCTTTGGCACATCGGCATCACCAAATACGTAGCCATAGGGTAAAGCATAATTGGCATAGCTATCGTGCGCGGGTGCCTCTAAAACTGAGACATCTTCCCAATCCGCATCCATTTCATCGGCGAGCATTTGTGCCAATACAGTTTGAGCGCCCTGGCCCATTTCGGAGTGCGGTACAATCACCGTCACGCTGTTATCGCCCGCAATTTTGACCCATATATTCACCAGCGTATCATCGGGCTGAGCCACCAAGGCCGCTACTTCATCGTTGCGATTGCCAGGTCTGAGTGCGACACCTATCACCAGTGCCGAGCCACCCACCACACCTGCAGTAATAAAACCTCTGCGCGTCCACTTACCCATTGGCCACCTCCGTCGCAGGATCAAACTGCTGAACCCCAGCTACTTGCTTGATGGCCGCCTTAATCCTGGAATACATGCCGCAGCGACAAATATTCCCCGACATGGCCGTATTAATGTCTTCATCACTTGGCTTGGGGTTAGTCTCGAGTAAGGCCACAGCAGATAAGATCTGACCTGACTGACAATAGCCGCATTGAGGCACCTGCAAATCCAACCACGCCTGCTGTAGCGGATGTAACTCACCATCTGAACCTAAGCCCTCGATCGTGGTAATCTCAGCGCCCGCAGCGGCCGCAATCGGCGTGACACAGGATCTGATTGGCGTCCCATTTAGCAGCACGGTGCACGCACCACACTGCGCAATCCCGCAGCCAAATTTTGTGCCCGTCAGTCCGAGCGTATCGCGTAGCACCCACAGCAGTGGAGTATCGGTTGCAACATCAATCACCTGCACCGCGCCGTTGATCGTTAACTGCATGTTTTGCCCTCTCGATGAATCAATGTTGATGCGCCCAGCCAGGCTCTAATACTAGCCGCTCTGCCCAAAAGCCGCCAATATTCCCCAGTTAAAACTGAGATTTCTGCCGCCTTCATTGGTCGTGCTCAGCGCTCAGATTAGCGGTTTTAGCTGATTTCCGAGCCTGACATGACTATACTCCCGATCAGCTCGGAAACCGAGCCCATCCAAGCTATACCGTATAACAATCAGAGGTAACCTAATGAACTCAGACCGCAAGTCTACTTTTATCATCAAAGCCCCGATAGCCGCTGGCGTTGCAGCTATTCTTTCGATGGGCGCACAGGCGCAGACACTCATGCTTGAAGAAGTGGTAGTGACTGCTCAAAAACGTAGCCAAAG
>CBFHJC010000200.1:0-2573 GCA_965656045.1 Aequoribacter sp. | reverse complement strand
GCCAATGATGTCCTCGTCCGGATCAATCCAGAAAGTGGTGCCTGCAGCGCCACCCCAGTAAAACGAGTCCTCACTCTGGCGTGTTGCTGCAAGCGCCTGATCTTCAATAGTGCCAAATCCCAAGCCGAACCCACGCCCTTCGCGCGGTGTTCCGCCGTTAATGTAAGAGTTGGTAACTTGGTCACTCAAAAAGTTAGAGCGCATGAGCCGCACGGTACTCGGCGCGAGTAGGCGTGTGCCTTCGAGCTCACCCTCGTTGAGTAGCATCAGGCTGAATTTTAAATAGTCGTCTGTGGTGCTCAGTAGACCGCCGCCGCCTGACTGAAAAAGGGCGCCAGGTTGGTAGGGTGCATTAAAAAAGTCGAGCGCGGGCTCTAGCCCAGGCCCAGTGCGCTGTGCCGCCATACCTTTGGTTTCAAACTGCGCTCCCAAACCTTCGGGTGAATATAGGGTGGCAAGGCGCTCGATCTTAGCAGGCGCAATCGTGAACGATGTGTCTTGCATCCCCAGTGGTTGAAAGATCTCCTGCTCGAAGAAGTCGGCCAAAGTCTGCCCCGATACCACCTCTATCACCCGTCCTAGCACATCGGTGGCAACGCTGTAGTGCCAATGAGTATCGGGTTGGTGTAGTAGCGGTATTTGACTCAATCGCTGGGTGTAGTCTGCAAGCGTGATAGCGGGGTTATTCGAGAGCCCAGCTTTAATGTAGGCTTGGTCGACGGGTGTAATACCAAATATCCCGTAGGTAAATCCGGCCTTGTGCGCGAGCAGGTCTTCGATGGTTGGTGGCCGAACCACAGGAGTCGTGGGAATCTCGCCATCCGTGGTTGCTTCGGCGCTCGAATCAAAAACACGCAAATTGGCGAATTCAGGTAGGTGAGCGGCGAGGGGATCCGACAGTCTGAGTTTGCCCTGTTCTTCGAGCATCATGATGCCAACGCTGGTGATAGGCTTGGTCATCGAGTAAATACGATAAATCGTGTCGGGCGACAAGGGTTCGGCGTCGTTGTGATCCCGTTTGCCAATCTGCTCTCGATAGACCACTTTGCCATCGTGCCAAATGAGTGCTTCTCCGCCGACCATAAGCTCGCGGTCAAGACCGTTCTGGAGCATACCGGTGATGCGCTCAAGGCGCGATTCAGACCAGCTGGAAGAGGGCGTGCTTGCAGCGGCCGAAAGTAAGGCCACGAATAGGACTGCTAGAGTGGGTTGTAGAAGGCGTCGCATGATCTATCCTCAAAATTATGTTTGCTTGAGTGTGCCCAAATTGAACCGAATTTACTATGTTTTGTTGGTTGACAATGCGGCTAATTCGGGTCAGTTTTACCAGCACTCTGCAGAGGAACAGCAATGATATTCAGCCATATTAGGAACGCATCGTGAAGCCCGCTATCGTGACCATGCTCAAGCTACAGGACCAGATGAACCAGAAAGTTCATCCTCAATGGATCAGTCAAAATTACGAATGGTATCGAGCCATTTGGATTGAATGCGCGGAGCTCATGGATCATGTCGGTTATAAGTGGTGGAAACATCAAACTAACGATATCGAGCAAGTGCGGCTAGAGGTGGTCGATATCTGGCATTTCGGACTCTCAGCACTGTTTAGCGAGGGCGCTGATATCGAGCATATGGCCGACCAGATTCAAGAAGCCATTGAACAGCACGCTCCCGATGCACGTGATATCCGAGATGCGACCGAGCGCCTGGCGCAGCACTGCCTGACGACGCACGGGTTCTCTGTCGATCTATTTTGCTCATTGCTCGATGCCGTGGATTTAGACTTCGATTCACTTTATCGGGCATACGTTGGCAAAAATGTCCTTAACTTCTTTCGCCAAGATCACGGCTATAAAGAGGGCACCTACGTTAAAAATTGGGCGGGTCGCGAGGATAACGAGCATTTGGTCGAGGTCGTGTCTGAGCTCGACAGTTCTGCAGCTGATTTTGCCGATCTACTGTATCAGGCATTGAGTGAGCGTTATCAGCGAGTCGCGGCAGTTCATGCCAGCAACTGATAAGTTATCCACGAGCGCGCTGGCGCGGTCACTCGATGTGCCGATTCAGCAACTTTTTGCTGCTCTCAAAGACTACGAGTGGATTGTGCGCTCAGGGGACGATTGGTTACTGACGCCCAAGGGTGAGTTCGAAGGGGGCGCGTATCGGGATAGCAAAAAATATGGGCGCTATATCGTGTGGCCTGCCGATGTGGCTCAGCATCCTTTATTGGTGGCAATCGAGGCGCAGCAAAGGCATACCGCCGTCGAATGGTCGCAACGGGAAGGTTTGCCCCATCGAGATTACATCGAGCGTCTCCTGGTTGAGCTGAGTTGGCTTAAAGATACTTCACTGGGTACGGTAATTACGCCTTTGGGGCGCGCGCAGGGAGGCGAACTGCTGGCCACCAATCCCAATCGCCCCGCGGTCACAGTCTGGCCGAGTTCCGCAGAGCATAACGCGCAGTTACAAGCAATGATTCATCATGTAAAAGCGCTACTGGCGATTGATTCAGCGCCAAAGTCGGAACTTTTCGAGATTCTCGCCCCCGGCCAGTGGAGCACTATCGAAGGTCG
>CBFHJC010000199.1:0-2579 GCA_965656045.1 Aequoribacter sp. | reverse complement strand
TTATCGCGTGTATCCTTTGCACCGCCTCGATAAAGCCACATCCGGGGTACTCGTATTCGCTAAAACTGCAAAAGAGGCAAGCTACTGGTCATCGCTGTGGTCAGGCCCTACAGTGACGAAAACATACCACGCTTTGGTGCGGGGCTGGATTGATGCGGACGGGCTCATCGATTATCCCCTAAGAGACCCCGACAGCCCCTCGGACAGCCCCAAAAAAGAATCACAAACTGCTTTTAAATTAATTCATAAATATCTGATAAATCGAAAGATTGATAGATATGAATCGTCACGTCTTGCACTGGTGCAGCTGCGACCTTTGAGTGGTAGACGACACCAACTTCGGCAGCATATGAAGCACGTATCACACCCCATCTTAGGCGACGTCAACTACGGTAAGGGCACGTACAATCGTTGGTTGAAGGCTCAGTTTGGCGAATCTCGCCTGATGTTGCACGCGCAGCAGATCATTCTAGATCTGGACGATCGCAGAATCTGCATCGAGGCACCGGTGGATGCCTACTGGTCACAGGTGATTCAATGGCTATCCCAGCCTCAAAACTTGCCAGAGCGCTAAGACATCGGTGGTAAGACACGCCAAAGTATTTATACTAGCCGCTCACCTATTGAGTAATCACAGTGCTGAGTTATCGCCACGCTTTTCATGCAGGAAATACCGCCGATGTTTTGAAGCATTGGGTATTGCTCTCACTTCTAGACGCCCTGCAATCTAAACCGGCTGGGTTTACCTACATCGATACCCATGCAGGTGCAGGTGCTTACGAGCTCCTAAGCCCTATGGCTGAAAAAACCAACGAGTGGCAGCATGGAATAGGTCGGCATTACCCGAAAACAATGGTCGACCATCCGCTTATCGAGGCACTCACAAACTCAGTAGAGGCCTATGACGGGGGATTACGCTACCCTGGGTCGGCCCTACTAGCCGCCTCGCGCTTGCGATCACAAGACCAAGCAATCAACTTTGAATTGCACAGTACCGACTTTGCCCTTCTGCAAGGCCACTTAAAGCATTATCGATCAACGCGTGCTTACCAAGAAGATGGCTTAGCCGGATTACTCTCTAAACTCCCAACTCCGAGCAGACGCGCACTCGTTCTGATCGATCCCTCATATGAAATCAAGTCAGACTATGAGCGGATCCCAACGGTAATCCATCAGGCACTGACGCGGATGAGCAACTGTGTGATCGCATTGTGGTATCCCATAGTCTCGCGGGATCAGAGCACTCAGTTAATTCAACAATGCGCTAAGCACCTAAACCAGAGAACACATGTAATCGAGCTTGGAGAGAAAGCCGATACCGAGGGCTTTGGCATGACCGCCTCGGGCATGCTGGTTATCAACAGCCCCTGGAACTTACTTGAGCAACTGACGCCAACACTGAAGGCACTCGCATCGCTTCATTCACAGGACGGCAAACTGCATTGGCGTGCCGAGAGCCTGATCGACAAATAAATCTTGCCGGTTGGTATTGGCTAAGCGACCCAAGCGACCCAAGCGACCCAAGCGACTACTATTTAAAAATGACTGTTTTATTTCCATCAAGGAATACTCGATGCTCCGAGTGCAGTTTTACTGCGCGAGCCAGAGCAACCGTCTCGGTATCACGACCTGCAGCAACCAAATCATCGGGCGTAAACGCGTGATCAACTGGCTGTACCGACTGCTCAATAATCGGACCCTCATCCAAATCGGCGGTCACATAATGCGCTGTCGCACCAATTAACTTCACTCCCCGTTCGTACGCTTGATGATAGGGTTTCGCTCCCTTGAACCCGGGTAAAAAACTGTGATGAATGTTAATCGCCCTGCCCCGCAGAACTTCGCAGACACGATTTGACAAAATCTGCATGTAGCGTGCTAGTACCACCAGCTCCGTTTCTGTCTCTTCGATAATCCCTAGCAGAGCGTCCTCTTGACGCTGCTTAGTCTCAGAAGTGATCGGTAAATGAACAAATCGGATGCCCTCTCGCTCGGCCAGACTGCGACAATCTAGGTGATTCGAGACAACCGCTGTAATTTCTATATGCAGTTCTCCTTTGCGCACGCGATACAGCAAATCTTCAAGGCAGTGATCAAACTGACTCACCATAATCAGGGTTTTCATCGGCGCATCGAGGGGATGGAAAGCCCAATCCATATCCATCCGATCCGCCACTGACTGAAACCCGGCCTTTAGCGTGTCTAACGAGACTTGATCACGAGTGATTCGGCCTACTGTTCGCAGAAAGAAACGTTTGGTGTCCTCATCATCAAATTGGTGGAGTTCCGAGAGATAACAACCCTGTTCAGATAAGTACGAGGTCACGGCGGCGATAATCCCGCTCGCTGCTGGACAAGTCGCGGTTAAAGTAAAGCTGTGTGTCATGATTGGGTCCTAGAAGGCTGTAATGAGTACTCTCGGCGGGTCTGACTGTAGTGCGGGGATCGTGTAAGTGCAAGTGACTCGCTCAACCTAAACACAACTATAACCTACTCTGATGATCACATGGTGACATGTGAAACACGGGAAGGAGTCATTCAGCTTAGCGTCGACAGAAAAGTATGAATTGGAGGCTCGG
>CBFHJC010000198.1:0-2596 GCA_965656045.1 Aequoribacter sp. | reverse complement strand
GATTACGTCATTGAGCGTGCGTTCGTCGGCTAAAGTCCTGCCGTTAGCGACTGGACGAGTTAGTGTTTTAAGTCGATCCCGCTTAGGGCGCGGTGCGTGCCAGCGTTATTGAGAGTGGGTTAAAGGCGTTTCGGTTCAAGATTCAAAGAATAATCCTGAGACACTTACTTTTATCTTAGCCTCTGTGTCTTTTGTTGTGCTCTGTGCTCTGTGCTCTGTGCTCTGTGCTCTGTGCTCTGTGCTCTGCAGCACCCGCTGCGATAGTCCGTAGGTCAGAGGCCCTTGCTGTTAATCAAGCATAAAAAAAGGGTAGAGCGAGCTCTACCCTTAGTCATAATGCAACGCTTAAAACGTGTAATCGAGCTTGATCGCAACGTTGCGAGGTCTTGCATAAATCGCATCGTAGGCAATGCCGTCAAGTGCTCCACCCGATGCAAGTCGTACGAAAGTTCGAGCAAGCGGAATGGTGCCACCAATCACTTTAATCCGCTCATCGGTTAAGTTATCGCCAATGATCGATAAACGCCATTTACCGTCTTCACTTCCCAGTCCAATTTGGGCGCCAAGCTTGGTGTAACCGCCCTCATCAATATTCTTATCGAGGTTCGAGGTGATGAAATATTCCGATGAGGTATCGACGTTTAGGTTTGCATCAAACACGAGCCCATTACTTAAGCCTCGGGTGTAATCCAAACCGAAGTTTGACGTCGTTTCAGGCGCGTAGGGTGCTGTTTCGCCGGATCGATCACAATAGATACCGTTGGTCGGAGCTTCGCCGTAGGCGCACTGACTGTCTTTGAAGTCCTTGAACGTATAGTCGAGCGATGCGAATGACGCGTATAACTCTAGCCCATCGGTCAGCAGGTATCGACCATCGACTTCAAAGCCTCTTACTTCAGCGGATGACGCATTTTGCACTAAGAAACTCAGCGTGCCGTCGAAGATATTAGTTTGAAGATCGGTGTAGTCGGTGGAGTAGTAGGTTGCATTAAGCTCCGCTCTATCCCAGCGCATTTTTAAACCGATCTCGATGTTCTCAGCTTCCTCGTCTTCGAACTCAAAAGTACCTGGTACCGCAACTAAGGGCGTACCTGGGATAGAGTTACCCCGAATATCAAAGCCGCCAGCTTTGGAACCCTGTGTGTAAGACACGTGCCCAGTGATATTGTCATTGAAATCGTAGCTCATACGTACCAGTGGATCGAACGAGCTCTCACTACGACTTCCGTCAATCTCGTGTGCCCCAGTATTGAGAACACCTGCCCAAAGCGCCGCGAGTAGTGGGGCTGGAGCCGAATTGGTCGGTAAAGATTCAATAGTGACTTTCCGATAGCCTTCTTTATCTTCGTTCGAATAACGAGCCCCAACGGTGAGTTCCAAGCGGTCAGATAATTGAATATCAGTCTGGAAAAATACCGAATAAAGATCAGAGCTCTGTTCGAAGGTGCGATCCCAATATGAGTCGACCATCAGTGAGACAGGAGGGCCTGCGAGCGCAAGGAAACTGCCAAGATAGACCTCATCGGTAACGTCAACATCGCCCGACTGAAAAAAGATACCCGCGATATAATTGATCTTGTCATCTCCCGGTGATGCAATTCTGAATTCCTGTGACCACTGAGTGTAATCTTCTGTTTGGTTGGTGCGGTCGAGTATCTCAAGCCCCACATAATCAACGTCTAAGATTTCATCAGTATCGTACTCTACGAAGCCCGTTACGGACGTTAAAGTGAAACCCTCATAGTCATAGTTAGCGGTCAGCACGAAGTTGGTCATTTCGTTAATGCTTTGAACTTCACCTGAAGCGCGAACCCAATCCTCTTCGGTTTCTACTGCGATAGGGCCTGCAAATACAAGGTTATAACCATCTTGCGGTGCCAAGGCTTCCATGGCATAGCCGTACGAATCGAATTGGGCAGATTCTGCTTTTACATTGATCTGAAGGTTTTCTGATGCATCCCATTCGAGTTGAGCCCGCAAATAGGTTTCTTCTCGCTGAGGTTCGATACGATCGAGCTTCTCGTTCAGAATCCAACCTTCCATATCTCGCCAAGACGCTGCAACTCGGGCTCGCACAGTGTCACTCAAGGGGCCGGATAATACGAGCAGTGCCTGCGCCTCTTCATGTTCTGATTCATATGAGGCCGAAAACTTTCCTTCGAATTCCTCAGTTGGCTTAGCAGACGTAATATTAATCGCACCCGCGATGGCGTTTTTACCAAATAAAGTGGGCTGAGGGCCACGGAGAACCTCTACGCGCTCAAGGTCGACTAAGGGCGTTCTGATCAATTGGCTACGGCCGTAAGAGATGCCGTCGAAATACATAGCAACGGATTGCTCGAAGCCTTTATTGTTACCGGTGGTCACACCGCGAATACTCAGCGTCGAGTCAATCTGGTTTTCGCTGATAAAAAAGTTCGGGATAGAGGATGACAGTGTCGCCAAGCTATCGATACTTCTGTTCTCCAGCGTTTTCCCCGAGACTGCTGAAATAGAAATTGGGACATCTTTGAGCGTTTGCTCTCTCTTTTGCGCCGTAACGACGACTTCTTCTAACATTTGGGCATGCGCGAGTGTGCTCGTCAGCGCCAAACTG
>CBFHJC010000197.1:0-2642 GCA_965656045.1 Aequoribacter sp. | reverse complement strand
ATAACGTTGTCCTATGGCGAATTGGCTCATGAATGACGTTGCCAGAATAGGGTCTGGCTATTGCTGTTGATGATCTGCAGTAAGTCCTCTTCTCCGATTTCCTTAATCTCAGCCATCGTTTTAGCAACCAGGCCGAGTAGGTGCGGCGCATTCGGTTTCCCTCGGAACGGGACTGGAGTGAGGTAGGGTGAGTCGGTTTCAAGCAGTAATCGCTCAGTTGGGGTGAGAGCGAGAATGTCGCGCACATTGGCAGCGTTTTTAAACGTGATAATGCCGTTGAAGCCCAAATAAAAGCCTAATTCAAGGGCAGTTTCAGCAAGGGCCTGGCCTGATGTAAAACTGTGAATGACGCCTTTTCTAGGCATACGAGGTGCGAACTCTTCAAGAATGTCAGACATATCCTGATCGGCATCTCGCGAGTGAATGACCACTGGAAGATCACTCTCTATAGCGATTTGTAATTGCGCGGTAAATGCTGCAATTTGGGCCTCCCGGTCGCTATCCTCATAGTGATAATCCAGTCCAATCTCGCCAATAGCGACCACCTTAGGATGAGCGGCGCTGAGTCTGATCTGGCGATCAACATCACCGTTGTAGAGTTTGGCGTCGTGCGGATGGACACCTTGGGTTGCCCAAACAGACTCAAATTGTTCCGCAATCGCGACTACAGTTGCTAGATTATCGGGCGTTACCGCGATGGTGATTAGCCGTTCAATACCAACTTGTGCTGCGAGCGCGACGGCGCGCTCTAGATCCTCGTTCGCGAGGTAATCAAGGTGGCAATGAGTTTCTATGAGAGGTGTCGCGTAGTGGGGTAGTGTGTCTACTATGGCGCTGTCAAAAATTCTCACTTAATCCTCTGCGTCGCTCAAGTGCGCGCATTGTCGCCGTTTGATCGAAGAATGCCAAGAGCGAATGTTAATCTTTGATTAATTCAACGTCGCTTGCCTGTGGTCCACGATCTCCTGAGGTGGTTGCGAAGCTTACTGCGAGTCCGTCTCGCAGAGTGCGACGTCCGCCTTCCCGAAGCGCGCGGAAGTGCACGAACACCTCGTCGCCATCCTCGCAGACAATGAAGCCAAAGCCTTTGGTCGCATTAAACCACTTTACGGTCCCCGTCCGACGGTTCGGATCGCTATGAGTTTGGGTAGAGCCTTGTCGTTTACTCAAATTCTGGAAGAGAGCCAGAAAGGCCAGCGTCAGAGCGCCAGAGAGGCAGGGAATCAGCCAGTGGTTGAGGGGGAGGGCACTGAGTGCGGGGCTTGCTAGCCCCATTGCCACTGTGGCGAGCAATAGCGATACGAACAAGCGAGCTGGTGTCATGACTATCCTTGTTAACAGCCGTACTATGAGAGACGACAATTTGATGATTGAGTTATTGCGGCGAAACGTCTTCTGCTTGGAGGCCCTTGGGGCCCGTAGACAGGGTAAACTCTACTGCTTGGCCTTCACTGAGAGTTCTAAAGCCCTCTCCAAGAATAGATCTGAAGTGCACAAACACATCGTCGGGCTCGTTGTCCCGCTCGATGAAACCATACCCTTTTGCGTTATTGAACCACTTGACTTTACCCGTGACTCGCTCAGACATAATATTCCTTAATGTTACGTTGTTATTGTTATTTACGCGGAACGATATCGTTTTATTATGATTTCTTCAAGTCCTCGATGGATTGCTTTTGCACCAGCGCTTGGTTCAGCTGCTCTTCGTAGTGAGTCAGTTTGGCTCGCTCAAGTTCAACAATCTCGGCGGGCGCTCGATCAGCAAAGTTCGGGTTCGCCAGTTTAGTGCTCACTCGGTTTATTTCGCTTGCGAGCTGCTCGCAGTGTTTACTAATTCTCGTGAGCTCTGCCTCGACATCGATCACGCCTGCGAGCGGGATACAGAGAGTCACACCATTGACGAGTAATTGGGTAGAGGTCGGCAGCGCTTGATCGTTGGTAGCCCATTCAATGTGAGACAGTTTCGCGATTTTAGTCAGTAAACCCTCGTTCGCTCTGATCGAATGTAAAGCCGATTCCTGATCGCTCAGGAGAATGGCAGGCAGGGCCTTACCGGGACTGATGTTCATATCGCTGCGGAAGGTTCTTGCGGCCGTGATCAGTCCCATGAGTGTGTCAATGCCCCCGATAACTTCTGTATCTGCAGTCGGAAAATCTTCCGCTCTCGGATAAGGGGCCAGCATAATGGTTGGGCCTGGGCTGTTGACGAAAGGTTTGACTCGTTGCCAGATTTCTTCAGTAATGAAGGGCATGAACGGGTGCAGTAGCCGAAGCGAGGCTTCTAATACGCAAAGTAGTGTGTTCAGTGTCCCGCGTCGCCGCTCTGCCGGCAGAGTGTCATCCCAAAGAATCGGCTTTGAAAACTCGACATACCAGTCACAGTAGTCACTCCAGAAAAACTCGTACATCGCTTGTGAAGCGTGATCAAAGCGATAGACTGCCAGTGCGGTGTCAACTTGAGTAATGGTTTTTCCTAGGCGGTCGAGAATCCAGTGATCAGCGTCTCCGAGTTGTTGGGTACCGGCAAGATCTTCGGGTTGACACTGAGTCAAGACGTATCGTGACGCGTTCCATATTTTATTACAGAAATTCCGGTAGCCCTCGATACGCCCCAGATCGAACTTAATATCTCGACCGGTTGA
>CBFHJC010000196.1:0-2688 GCA_965656045.1 Aequoribacter sp. | reverse complement strand
TGACATCCGTGGTGCCATCAAGATACTGTCCACCGCTATCGACTAAATACAAGGAATTCATTGTCAATCGCGCTGGTGCTGCCGCAGTGCGGTGATTGTAATGGCACAAAGCAGCGTTCGGACCCGCTGCTGAAATGGTACTGAAAGACGGCTCTATAAAGTCAGAATGTGCAGCTCGAAACTGATGTAATTGATCGGCCAATTCTGCCTCGGTAGGAAGAACACCGTGTGACACCGTCTTATCAATCCAAGCCAAAAACTGGGACTTCGCAACTGCATCTCTGAGGTGCGCTCGGCGCGCGCCGTCAACCTCGATTGAATTCTTGCGAGCCTTAGCAGACATCAAAGGACAATCAGAGGCCTGCACGGTGATACCAGCCTCAACCAGGGCATTCCAACTGGCGGCATTCGTGTTTGCAGGATCGGCACCAACAGTGCGCCCCGTCCATTGAGCCAAGGTGCTGGAGAGCGCGCTAGGCGCCACGACCGTGACACCTGAATCGCAAATCTCTTGCCAGTTTTCTGGTAATCGATCCGACTCTACGAACCACAAGACATCGCCGTTAGACGCTAACAAAGCGTGGCTTTGCAAGATCGGCAACTGAGGAATATCTCGCCCCCGAACGTTCAGCAGCCAAGACACACTTTCGGGTAAGAACACCCAATAACCGTCAAGGCCTTTCTTCTTGAGGGTATCGCCGAGTCGCTGCCGCTTAGACAGAGACGATTCTCCAGCGTAGCGTTCGTCTAATCCCCGTCCGGAGAGAGCGACCACAGGTGGCCGATCAACCCAAACTGAATCTACCAAGTTCCCCTGGGTATCCTGCCATTGAAACTGTGGCCAACGCTCCTGCCACCGTTCCATTTGTTCACGACTGATAGTACGTGCATCAATACCGATTACGCCCGACTCTGAGACATTGCTTTGCAGCCAGTCACCCAGTGCATGATCGGATAATGGATTAATATCAAACCACCGAGTGTCCACTTGTTGCTTTACTTGAACCGTATAACGTCCGTCTACAAAGACTGCTGCTCTAGCCTGTGTCACCACACACAAACCGGCTGAACCCGTGAATTCGCTGACATAATGTAAACGTTCGTTAGCGGCGGGAATATACTCACCCAAAAACTCATCGGCCCGAGGGATGATCAGCGCATCAATACCTTGCGCCGCCATGACGCTCGTCAAGCTCGTTAAAACGGTCACTCAATTCTCCTAAACGGTCTTGAAATTTATAGTTGTCCAGCAAGCTTTATTCTGAAGGCATCGCCCTCGGGTTGAGCGATCAAAGCGAGCGTTTGACGAAGACGCTGCTGGGCGTAACCCTCTGGTTGTACCAACAGATTAACCGCATAATCTCCCCCCGCATACTCGAGTTCACCGCTGGCGAACACAGTCCCGGCGGAGGATGACAGCACGCCACGAATCGTATCCTCTGACGACGACAATGACAATTGGTAAACGCCCAAGGGAACGCGATCAATCGAGCTGACCCACGTAGCGTCTCGCCAAATCAAGGTCCCTTCAATGCGTCTTACGCCACCGGTCTTACCCCAGAGTAACTCATCAAACTCAAAGATCAACTGACCACCAAGCGACACCGGTGCAAACAAGCGTGCGAGTGAGGCCGGCAACTGCCCTGTCAACCGAGTCAGCGTCACAGACTCGGTGCTAGCCACTGTCATGCGACCGGCCATAGACTGCTGCCCAAGTTGGGTGCGGAAATCTAAGGTGGGGGCCATCGAGAGCAAGCTCATTGGCGCCAGCGACCAACTCACCTCACCCCATGGAATGATCTGGCCATTCACTTTGGCGGACAGCGCCGCCGCCCGACCTGACCAAATGCTACCCGACAAACCTTGGGCAAATATATTCTGCTCGGCCAGGGGCCCTGCCAGTAGCGCTGCGGGTAAGCGTACGACGATGCTAATCAAGAATATCGCGAGCCCGAGCAGCAGACCTTGTTTCCAGCTCATGCTAGCCGCCTTGTCCGAATCGAATCGTTGCAGAGACTCTGCCCTGCTGAGCTTGAGACACAGTCACCTCGCGCACAATGGCACCCTCGACAGACTCTAGCTGATACACGAAAGCCAACACATCCTCGAATACGACACTTTCAAACCGAACTTGTAAATCACCATTTGCACTCGGCTGCAGACGGGTGATAGCGAGGGCCAACTGCTGGCTCACGCGATTGACCAAAGTCATCAGATTAGGCGCTTGGGTAGTGCCCCCACCGGCACGGAGACGCTCAAGCTCCGCAGCCATCATCTCGACCCGTTGCTTCGATTCAATAACCCGAATATTACCCAACACTGCCGCGTCACGAGCTGCGGCGATGGGGTTGATAATCAGTACAATGGCACAGTACAGAACTCCCACAACACTGAGCGCGACAAGGCTAACTTGCTCACTCGGAGTGCGCGCTCGGAACCAACTTAGAATTGTCATCGGCCTACCCTCAGTCGCGCTCGGACACCATCACCACTTTGGGTGCTATTCTCTATTTCTACTGTCAATTGGGCTTTCACCAACTCCGAGCGGATTTTCTCGACCGATTCAAAGTCTGCCACCGTGACAGTGAGACCCAACTGTTCGTTACGGTCACTGTAATTGATCGTTACAATTTGGGTCTGGTCGACACCATTCAACACCGCACCGGTGCGACTCAATAACTCAATAAA
>CBFHJC010000195.1:0-2765 GCA_965656045.1 Aequoribacter sp. | reverse complement strand
TCAAACCAATCCTCTGGGAGTGGATCAGATACTGCTGAGACAGAGACTAAGCTGGCGATTAACGCCACCAGAAAATAGGACCGCATACCAGACTCCTCGAATTCAAGATGTCTTGAATCATAACAGGCTTTGACTGCGTTGTGAGGGTCTGGCGCCTTTATTCGCCCCAGCAATGGCGAGATCTGCTCCAGTTCGCTAAACTCAGGCTTACTCTTGACCTTGGCCAGTTTATGCGCGCGACACAACACACAACGGACTCTCTTGGACAGGCCAATACCTTTGAATTAGCCACCGCACCAATGATGGACTGGTCCGATCGTCACTGTCGCTATTTTTGGCGTTTAATAGCGCCATCAGCGGTCCTCTATTCGGAAATGGTCACCACGGGCGCTCTGATTCATGGTGACCAGCAATGGCACCTACAGTATCACCCCAGTGAGCATCCCATAGTGCTTCAACTGGGGGGCAACGATCCCAAGGACCTCGCCTACTGCGCAGAGCTCGCCCAACGCTATGGCTATGACGAAGTGAATCTCAACTGCGGCTGCCCCTCCGATCGTGTTCAAGCGGGCGGTTTTGGCGCTTATTTGATGGGCGAACCAGAAACCGTTCGAGACTGCGTTGCCGCCATGATCGCCACGACCGATTGTCCTATCACAGTTAAACACCGTTTGGGCATTGATCACCAAGACACCTATGAAGAGCTAAAAAGGTTTATCGAGATCGTCGCTCAAAGCGGCTGTACCAAGTTTATTGTGCACGCCAGAAAAGCCTGGCTCGACGGATTATCGCCAAAACAAAACCGAGATATCCCACCTCTGAACTACGCTTGGGTTTACCGCCTGAAAGAAGACTTCCCGGAACTCAGTCTCATAATAAACGGCGGTATCACGAGCCCTTCTGAATGCATTGAACACGCCCAACACCTTGATGGCGTGATGATTGGGCGCGAGGCTTACCACAATCCCTGGCAGCTTCGAGCAATATCAGACGCCCTTTATGGGACTCGCGCAGAGCACCTTAATCAAGCAGACATCATGCAAGCGATGATCGAGTATTCCGAGGAACAACTTAGGGGTGGTGTTAAACTCAATCACATCACTCGACACTTACTCCACTTTTATCAGGGCTGTTCGGGTGCCAAGCGATTTCGCCGCCATCTGAGCGAACACGCTCATAAGCAAGGCGCGACCGTACAGGTTTTACAAGACGCGCTGGCTCTGATCAACCCCGAACGATTGCGCGCTTAAAGGATAGATAATGAACAAACTAGATCAATTAAAGCAGGTCACGACCGTAGTTGCTGACACCGGTGATTTGAATATGATCGCTCAGTATCGTCCACAAGACGCCACGACCAACCCATCACTACTACTCAAAGCGGCTCAGGATACCCAATATCGCTCACTACTTGACCAAGCGATTGGTTTGAGCCTCCAAAAAAGCGCCAGCGCGGCTTCGAATGCGGAGCGGGTGCGCTTAGCCGCTGATCAATTCGCTGTGCTCATTGGCGCTCAGATTGCAGAGATTGTGCCGGGGCTTGTATCAACGGAAGTCGATGCTCGATTATCGTTTTCGACCCCTGACATGGTGACCAAAGCACTCCAACTGATCGACCTCTATGCACTTGCTGGCATTGATACCAATCGCATCCTGATCAAAATTGCAGCGACTTGGGAAGGCATTCAGGCAGCGAAAATCCTCGAAGCGCGCGGCATTAAATGTAACCTGACGCTGCTGTTTGGTTTTGCTCAAGCGCAAGCCTGCGCTGACGCCGGCGTTTTTCTGATCTCACCTTTTGTAGGGCGTATCTTTGACTGGTACCAAGAGCATACCAACCTGGTCATCACCTCACCCGATCAGGATCCGGGCGTGCAGTCTGTGTCCCGTATTTATCACTACTACAAGGCACATGGCTACGACACCGTCGTGATGGGAGCCAGCTTTCGCAATCAAGGACAAATCGAAGCTCTCGCTGGGTGCGACCGGCTGACTATCAGTCCCAGCTTGCTGGCTGACCTGCAAGCCGACAACGGCAATCTTGTGACTCGTCTCTCAGCCGATAGCACCTCGACAGACGACATCAAACGTGTGCCTCACGAATCCAGTTTTAGGTTCGATTTGAACGCCGATGCCATGGCAACTGACAAACTCGCTGATGGCATCCGACGTTTTGTCGCGGATCAGAATACACTCGAGGATCTTCTGCAATCATGTTGATTAAAGCTTTTAAAACACTGTTCGAACAAACCGAAAAATCGAGCGAGCGTGAACAAACCAATGAGCTGGCGCTGGTTGCAGGGGCGCTACTATACGAGGTTGCCAGAGCTGACTTCGAGCAGAGTGCAGCAGAAGAGTCAGCACTTGCTCAGGCTTTGACCTCGTCGTTTGGGCTCAGTCGCGAGCAACTCCAAACCATACAGCAGCAAGCCAGCGAGCAAGCGGACCGAGCAACTTCACTGTATGAGTTCACGCGGATCATTAACGATCGCGCCAGCGTCGAACAAAAGACCGAGCTCATTTCGTTGATGTGGCAAGTCGCTTATGCTGATGGTGATCTTAGTAAATACGAAGAACACCTGATTCGCCGAGTCTCGGAGCTCATTTACGTCTCCCACGCCGAGTTCATTCAAGGTAAGCACCGAGCAGCACAGCAAGCCAATCGCTGAGCCAGCTTGAGCCTGAGCACAGAGTTGGGTTTGGGTTTGGGTTTGGGTTTGGGTTTGGGTTTGGGTTTGGGTTTGGGTTTGGGTTTGGGTTTGGGT
>CBFHJC010000194.1:0-2802 GCA_965656045.1 Aequoribacter sp. | reverse complement strand
GCTGTTTCGGGTGCTTTTTTTCGCTTCACTCAATAAGGGATACTATGACTAAACCAATCCTACATCACTATCCGTTGTCGCCTTTTGCTGAAAAAATCCGACGAATGCTAGCTTATTGCGAGTGCGCTTACGATGCCGTGGAAACGTCGCCGATGTTACCTCGCAAAGATCTGGATTTGCTAACAGGTGGCTACCGTCGAATCCCGGTCGCGCAGTGGGGCAGTGATATTTACTGCGACAGCCGTGCGATTGCCGAGCGCATTGCCACAGATTGTGCCCGCCCTGAATTGGCACCGTCTCTCCAAAGTCCTGAGCAGAGCGAGTTTATTCGCCATGTCGATGGTGAGTTGTTTTTTGCAGTGGTCGGGTTGGCCTTTGCTGGTTCGTTAAAGCAAAAAATGCGCAAACAGTTCGGGGTTCTGGGTTTACTCCGTTTTGTATGGGATCGGATGAAGTTAATGCGAGGTGCCAAAGCGCCACCTCGAGGGCAGCAAGCAAAAGCACTTGTCATGGCACATTTAACAGATATGGAATCTCGTCTTAAAGACGATTATCTGTTTGGTGATACGCCAACGCTGGCTGATTTTTCGGCTTATCATAGTTTGTGGTTTTTGTATGTGGTGGGTGAGCATCCTGGTATTGAAGCGTATCCCAATATGCAAGCATGGATGGATCGAATGGCCGCTTTAGGAACGGTGCAGATGACTACAATTACAGCGGCAGACAGCTTGAAGATCGCCAAAGAGACCACACCACAGCTGGCTGAGTCTGGATTAGAAACATCCGGCGAAACGATTAAGGTGGTGCCAGATGACTATGGTTTATTGCCGGTTACAGGGCAATTGGTATTAGAGAGTGAGCACGAGTTTATCATCGCTCGCCGCCATGCGCGGGTGGGTGAAGTACATGTTCATTTTCCGAAACAGGGATTCCGACGCGAGTTGTGAGTATTCGTCTAGCTGGCTTTGATATGGCTTGGCGTCCAGAGCGCAATGGCTCAGGATTCGCGGTGGGCCAGCTCGATGGCGATACTTTGGTGCTGGAATCAGTGCGAGTCGCCCAGAATACGATTGCCCAGTGGACTCAGGTCATTGCTCAAGAGTCCTTATTCGGGATTGCGATTGACGCGCCACTGATCATTCACAACCCGTTTGGGCAGCGTCCTTGTGAAGCGGAACTCAATAAAGTCTTTCGCTTAGCCAAGGCCGGATGTCACCCCTCGAATCTTAGCCTGTATCCTGATGCGGCGAGCGTGACGCTCGGCATCAAGCTGCTCCAACAGGGCTTTAGTCATCTAGCCCAAGGTCGGAAGTTCATGCTCGAGTGCTATCCACATCCGTCTATGGTGCGGCTGTTTGATTGGTCTGAGCGCTTGCTCTATAAGCGTGGGTCAGTAGAGCTTCGCAAGCAAGGGCAAGTTAAGCTGGCCGACGCTATTGTATCTTTGGAACAAGCGTCGCTTGCGTTCCATATTCCAGAGTCGAAAGCACAGTGTCTTCAGCATGACTTTATTATGTCGTTGCGAGGGCGCGCGGTGAAACAGAATGAGGATGCTTTAGATGCCCTGATCTGTTTGTACATTGCGGCTTTGTTCGCGACAGGTGCAGAAGGGTATACCTTCGGAGAGACCGATACTGGCTATGTCTGGGTGCCAATGAATTGTGCAGGGAATCGAGCACAGTTTGATAGTTCGGTTTGAGCGCTCAAAGAGTTCTAGCGGTTTAAAACAAGCGTAGTATTTGTGTAGATTAGCCAGAGCTTAGCCAGAGCTTAGAGGGTTTGGCTGAAGGCTAAGTGAATGGCAGATGAGTATGGCGGGGCGGGACGCTAGTCGAAAATACCATGCAAGAACCACGTCTTTTGATGTCGATCTTGAAACACCCAGAAACGATACTGATGTTCATCAACAGCGATGTAGTAGTCACGACACTGAGGCGTCTCCCACCAGAAATCCTCTATGCGCTCGGGTCCGAGAATGAGCTTTAGCTCACCGTTTATCCATTGCTTGCTGTGATCTGATGACGTATTGACCGGCGGATCTAGTAACCATACTGGGCGCGGTACGGGTGTTATCTCATGAACTGAAGAGGGGTGCTTGTCTTCTGACTCCGTACTGAGTTGCTGGGCAAACTCGGGGATATGTTCATTACGCAATCGAATATGTTTGATGGCTTGATGGCCCAGACGTGTTCTCAATTGATCCGTTAGGGTCTGTTTTGACGGACCTTGCTGGCCCCCGAACAAATCGCTTGGCTCTTGATTGATTGGCAGTAATCGATCAACGCTGAGCTGTAGAGCATCAATGGGCTCTTTGAGTGCGAGTGTCTCTAAATGAATACTCAGTAAACCGAGCCAGGGTTCGATTCGACTGTGCGCTTGGCTACTTCTGATCTCAAAAGTTTCTCGATAGCGATGAATACCCTCTAGACGCCATTCCAGAGTATCAGTTCGATGCTGTGTTTGTTGTAAAAAAGCACTTAAGCCCTGTAGTAGATAGTCAATTCCGGGCCAGAGTTCTTGAGTGTCTTTGACATCATAGCCAAATCGGAATCGATGCCGGAAATAGGCCGGTGGCTGATGGTCTGCTATATAGGCTTCTTGTTCTCCTTTGAGTTGTTCAATGTGTCGCATAAAGGCTTTTGAACAGCGCTTTCGCAACTCCGATGTAGGTAGAGCGACGAGGTCTCCAATAGTCTGGATCCCGCTCATTTGCAGGGCTTTAATGTCTTTAGGGTGCAGCGTATTGAAGTGTTCTAGTCCTAAACCAGAGATCGATGCTAGATCGGCTGGTTTGATCGATTG
>CBFHJC010000193.1:0-2841 GCA_965656045.1 Aequoribacter sp. | reverse complement strand
CTGGCTCGCACATCTAAAACACCTGGGCGAACTCAGCTACTCAACTTCTTTTCGCTCACCGAACAACAGAGACTGGTCGACCTACCGGGCTATGGTTTCGCCAAAGTGCCCATCGCAATGAAGAAAGCATGGACCCAACAGGTAGAGGCTTATCTGCAACAACGTCAATCGTTACAAGGCATCATACTGCTCATGGACATTCGGCACCCGCTCCAGCCGTTTGACGAGCAACTCATAAGCTGGGCTATTGACGCCGGTATGCCATGCCATATTCTGCTGACCAAAGCAGACAAGTTCAAACGGGGGGCGCAGGAGGCCTCTAAGCTGAAAGTTGAGAAAGAACTTGCGCCACGAGGGGGCGTGATAACGGTCCAGACTTTCTCCTCTTTAAAACACCAGGGACACGACGCCTTGATCCAAAAACTCGACGAGTGGCTCACGCAGGATTTGACTGCCCGCTAATGAGCTTGATCCCAATTTACACCCGTGCCAACGTCGACGACCAATGGCACTTTGAGCGATGCCGCTTCGCTCATTGCATCTGATACCAGCTGCTTAACGCGAGCACCTTCGCCATCAGGAACCTCCAACACCAACTCATCATGCACCTGCATTATCATCTTCGCTGTTAGCGACTCGGCATCCAAGGCGTGCTGGACTGCGAGCATGGCTTTCTTAATGATATCTGCTGCTGTGCCCTGCATGGGCGCGTTTATCGCGGTACGCTCAGCGGCTTGAACGAGCATTTTATTACGTGCATTTATCTCTGGAAGATAGAGCCTACGCCCAAACAGGGTTTCTACATAACCCGTTGCATGCGCCAATTCCCGAGTCTGATTCATATACGCCAGCACCCCGGGATAACGCTCGAAATAGGTATCGATATATTGCTGTGACTCCGCCCGACCAATATGGAGCTGTTTGGCCAAACCAAACGCGGACATCCCATAGATTAAGCCAAAGTTGATCGCTTTCGCCTTGCGTCTTTGATCCAAAGTAACCGTCTCAATAGGGACACCGAAAACCTCGGCCGCGGTCGCTGAGTGCACATCTAAGCCTTCATTAAAGGCCGTCAAAAGCCCTTGATCATCGGACAAGTGAGCCATGATTCGCAGTTCAATCTGAGAGTAATCTGCAGCCATAATAAAATGACCCGCGGGAGCGATAAACGCTTGCCGTATCATTCGGCCTTCGGTGCTGCGTATCGGAATATTCTGCAGATTGGGATCAGAGGACGACAACCGGCCCGTGGCTGTAACTGCTTGGTGATAAGAGGTGTGTATTCGACCTGTTCGCGCGTTAATCAAAAGCGGCAGTTTATCGGTATAGGTCGATTTCAACTTTGCCAGACCTCGATACTCGAGCAACACCTTCGGCAACGGATAATCAAGCGCCAATTCAGCGAGCACGTCCTCGGCGGTAGAGGGCGACCCCTTGGGTGTCTTCTTGATAATTGGGAGCTTCAGTTCGTCGAATAAGATTTCACCCAGTTGTTTGGTTGAGCCCAAGTTAAACGGACGACCGGCGAGCTCATGAGCATCCCGCTCTAATTCGACTAAGCGACCACCAAGAACCGCACTCTGCTGCTGAAGCATATCGCGTGACAGTAACGCACCATTGCGCTCGATACGCTGTAAAATCGGCGCCAATGGCAATTCGATTGTTTGATACACCGTTTGAAGAGGAGCGCATTCGCTCAGTTTCTGAGTCAAAGTCTGATGCAGCTGCCAAGTCACATCCGCATCCTCGCACGCATATGGCATTGCCAGCTCTAATGAAACTTGGTTAAAGGTCAGCTGTTTGACGCCTTTGCCTGCGACATCCTCGAAAGAGGTGGTTGATCGATTCAAGAACCGCTGCGCTAAGCTATCCATGTCGTGACGGCCCGCCACAGAATCTAAGGCGTAGGATTCAAGCATCGTATCGCCCGCGAAGCCTCGTAAAGTGATGCCGTGATTCTGTAAAACATGAACGTCGTACTTCAAGTGCTGGCCAACTTTGAGATAGCGCTCATCTTCCAAGAGCGGTCTCAGTAAACCCAGCACTTCGTCACGATCGAGCTGGTCTGGCGCGCCTGGGTAATCATGCGCCACTGGGATATAGCATGCTCGACCCGCCTCGTAACAGAAACTCATGCCAACGATTTGCGCCTGCATGTAGTCAAGTTGGTCTGTTTCCGTGTCAAATGCAAAACACTGCACTGCCATTAACTCGTCAATCCATCGCTTTAGGGCATCGCGCGTTGTGATGAGTTCGTAATCCGTAGGGGCCGTGGTAACACTGACTGGAGGGGCTCCCAAGACGCTGCTCTGGTCTAGCTCCGCAGCCCATGATTTGAACTGGAGTTGGTCAAACCAGCTGCGGAGTGACTCATGATCTGGCGTGGTGTTGTGCATGGTCTCAACACTGTACGGCAGCGGCACATCAAGCTTTATGGTAGCGAGCTGGAAGGACAGCTCAGCATTGTCACGCTCTTCTATCAATTTCTCGGCGAGCGACTTGGCACCGCGAATGGGCAGGTCTTTCACGCGATCAAGATTACGGTAGATATCCTCTAGACCGCCTATGCCCTGAATGAGTCCGAGCGCAGTTTTCTCTCCAACCCCAGAGACACCGGGGATGTTATCCACCTTGTCACCCATCAGGGCAAGAAAATCGATCATTTTATCTGGATCAAAGCCATACTTGGCACGAACACCCGCTGGATCCAATACCGTGTCGCTCATGGTATTCACCAGAGTAATCTGATCGTCAACCAGCTGAGCCATGTCCTTGTCGCCAGTCGATACGACCACCTTGCGACCCTGCGCCGAAGCCTGCTTAGCTAGAGTGCCGATCACG
>CBFHJC010000192.1:0-2962 GCA_965656045.1 Aequoribacter sp. | reverse complement strand
AGCCATGACCGTGACATGGGCGAAGGAGCTGGCGCGCTATGGTATTCGCTCGATGGCAATCGCTCCCGGATTTATCGGTACTGAAATGGTTGCGTCTATGAAGCCAGAGGCGCTTGCTAAGATGTCATCGCAAATTCCACTCGGGCGCGTAGGTGAGCCGGGCGAGATTGCGAGCCCAGCTGCCTTTATTTTTGAGAACGACTACCTGACCGGTCGTGTGATAGAAACCGATGGTGGTATCCGTCTGTGATGCAATGCGCGGCCTGCAAGCCAACCGCCCCTCAGATTGATCGTCTGACCTTGTGGATGAGCTGAGATGAATTGGCGCTCTACCTTCAGGGCGTATTACGATATCCGCTTGGTCTGGATCTTTTTGATGGGCTGTGCCAGTGGATTCCCGATGGTGCTCATCGGCTCAAATTTCAGCGGTTGGCTCACAGATGCGGGTATTGCACGGGCCCAGGTCGGCTTAATCGGTTCTGTGGCGACAGTGTACGCGCTGAATTTTTTGTGGGCGCCAATGGTTGACCGAGTCCAGATCCCTTGGGTTACCGCCCGTTTAGGGCAGCGACGCGGTTGGATCTTTAGTATGCAGTCCATTATGTTGGTCTTGGTGCTTTTTATCACCCAGGTCAATCCGGCTCTTGGCTTGTGGCTGCCCGGATTATTGGCCTTGGGCATCGCGATTTGTAGTGCGACTCAAGACATCGCGATTGATGCTTATCGAATCGACCAGTTTTCTATTCGAGAAACTCAATTTTTACCACCCGCGGCGGCGGTCGCGATTATCGGCTGGTGGACTGGATACTCGTGGCCGGGATACCTCGCTTTTTCACAAGCCGATGCGGTTGGGTGGGCGACGGTTTACTGGTTTATGGCCGGTGTACTCGTTCTATTGATGCTGGCCACTCTGGCGGTAAGTGAGCCCATCACCCAGCGAGTCGAGCTTCAGCGTGAGGCAGAGGAACGCTACCGGGACTATTCTGGCGTGATACGGTGGTGTCTGGTAACACTCGTCGAGCCGTTCGCCGGTTTCTTTCGAAAGAATGGTGTTCGTGTTGCTCTGCTACTCATGCTGTTTATTTTCCTGTTTAAAGTGGGCGAGGCGTTTCTCGGTCGGATGTCGATCGTGTTTTATAAAGAGGTGGGATTCAGTAATCAGCAGATTGCTGAATACACCAAACTGTTTGGTTGGCTGATTACGGTTTTGTTCACGCTTCTTGGGAGTGCATTCAATACACGCTTCGGCGTCGTTCGTGGCTTGCTCTTGGGCGGTCTCGCCATGGCCGGTAGCAATTTGATGTTTGCGGTTATTGCGAGCGTCGGTCCGCTAGAGTGGCTACTCGTGTTGACACTGGTGGTCGATAATTTCACAACCGCATTTTCTACCGTGGCGTTCGTATCCTTCCTAACCGCGCTCACCGGTCGAGCATTCAGTGCCACTCAATATGCGCTGCTTGCATCGCTGGGAAATCTGAGCCGAACGACACTGGCGGGATTAAGCGGCTATACAGTCGATTGGCTGGGTAGTTGGGAACGCTTTTTCGTTGTGACCGCGCTGATGGTCCTGCCCTCTCTGATCATGCTTTATTCAGTTCGAGACAGGTTTCAAACGATTGCGGATGACGCGTAGCGTCGATTCCATGCGCAGACTGTACTCGTATTCGGGTGGAATTGAGTAAGCCAGAATCATCGGTCTACTGACTCGCCGGTGTTGGTTGTAAGCGTACATTTCTCTGAATAAGCCCTTAGACCTTGTTATAGAAAGGCGTGGTCAGCCTGCTGAAAGGGGTTTAGAATAAGAGGGTCGATGGTTGACACAATCATTGAGCACGCAGCGGTGCAAGAAACAGGCTGCAATGACGAATGCGAAATACACCAAGCAACATCAAAGGAGATAAAGGCAATGGCTGAGGGATATTTTATAGCGCGATGGTTCCACGTATTGTTTGGAATCGTATGGATTGGCATGTTGTATTACTTCAACTTTGTTCAAATGGCGTATTTTGCAGAGGCAGAGCCATCTGCTAAGTCAGACGCAGTGAAAAAGCTCGCGCCTCGTGCACTATGGTGGTTCCGCTGGGGTGCTGCCGCAACCTTCATTACCGGTCTGGCTCTCCTTCACCTGGGTGGCTATTCCTTCGGTGATATGGCGGCTCGTCCATTGATTTGGTTGGGCGTATTAATGGGCACACTGATGTTCTTGAACGTCTGGTTGATTATTTGGCCAAACCAGAAAATCGTGATTGGTCTAGCAGAGGGCGATGCGGCTGCCGCGGGTGCGAAAGCAACTCTGGCCTCACGCACGAATACCCTGTTCTCTGGACCTATGCTATTTGGCATGCTTGCGGCGGCTCACTATGCAAACCCAGCTTCAACCACCGCTTTTTACGTTGGTGCAGGACTGATTGCGGCGCTCGAATTGAATGCGATTTTTGGCAAGTTAGGGCCAATCAAGTCAGTTGTGGGCGTGATCCATATGAGTTTATTGCTGACTCTGGTTCTGTGGGGAATCGTTACCTACCTATAGCAGGCTTTCTGCAGATCAACCTGCAGGGTATAATCGGGTTTTTCATTGAGGCAGAGAGATGGCCGACGATTTTGAACCCATCACGTCAATAGTTGCTGAGGCCGACGATGATCGTCGGCCTCACAATTCAGTCAGTAAAAAACCCTCTGCGAACGCGACTTCCGGTCGTATTTTTACAGCGACACTCGTGTTTGTCGCTCTGGCAGTGGCTGTGGCGAGTGTTACTTGGTCGTGGCAGTTGCAACAACAGCTTCTTGAAGCCAGCCACATCATGGAACGCCATAACGCCCGGATTGCTGAGTTAGAAGCCGCAATCGCCGATACCGACGAGGGCCTGTCTCAGAATGCGGCACAGATGGCGGTGCGAATCAAAGAGTTGTACTCCGAAGTCGATAAACTCTGGGCTAGCGCATGGCGACGCAATAAGGCCGA
>CBFHJC010000191.1:0-3034 GCA_965656045.1 Aequoribacter sp. | reverse complement strand
CGGATCTGACAGGAAATGAAGTCTATACTGAATCTCGAGAACTGATTTTTCAGCCGGGACCTGTATTCAATGCCATCGTTTTAGCGGATGAAATTAATCGTGCGCCCGCCCGGGTGCAATCCGCCTTGTTGGAAGCGATGGAAGAACGCCAGGTCACGATAGGTGGCCAAACTTATCCTTTACCAGCACCCTTTTTAGTTATGGCCACTCAAAACTCGCAAGATCAAGAGGGGACTTACCCACTGCCCGAGGCGCAGCTTGATCGTTTTTTGATGAAGCTCGATATTGACTATCCGGATCGTGAGTCTGACTTAGCGATTCTGGACTTGCAGCATAAAGAAGAGCGCGGACTCTCGCCTTTCGATCTGACGCTGACACTGGATCAAGTGGCAGAGGCCCAAAGTGAAATCAGTAAAATAAACGTGTCTCGAGCGATTGCGGAGTATATTGTTGATCTGGTTCAGGCGACAAGGCATCCGGAGCGCTATGGTGAGGATCTGCAGCGCTGGATTCGTCGTGGCTCTAGTGCAAGAGCCACTTTGGCTCTGCATCGAACAGCGCGCGCCTCAGCCTGGTTAGAGGGTCGAGACTACGTGACACCTGACGATGTTCGGAGTGTATTAGTGCCCTGTTTATCACATCGGATTCATCTGAGCTACGACGCGGTGGTCGCTTCAGTGAGCGCGTCGGAGGTCATCGATGCGCTTGCACAAAACGTCACAGCACTTTGAACAGGCTACCTTGGAGGCCCGCGCTTACACCTCATTGAGTCGGCTGCTAGAGGCGCGCCGTTGGGGTATGTTTCAAGGTGGAAGGCAAGTGCCATACTCGAACCAACAGGAACAGGGCTTAAGTCGTTCGGCACAGAGTGGGCGTGGCACCGATTTTCTGGAGCTCCAGCCCTATCAGCCGGGGGATGATGTTCGGCATATGGATTGGAAAGCGACGGCACGTGTTGGCACACCGTGGCTTAGAGCGTTTGAGCAGGAGCGGCAGCGTCACTGCAGTGTCATTGTAGACCAGCGATCGTGTTTGTTTTTTGGGTCGATGACCTACACCAAATCTCTATTAACAGCCGAGTTGGCCGCGATCACTGCTTGGGATCATTTGCTGATGGGTTACTCCGTGCGCTTGGTGATTCTGTCTGATGATCGGGTTGATGAGGGCGAAGTGCTGTATTCGGCCGAACGCTTGAGTGAGCGACTGGGTTTGTTAGCTCGTTGCAACCAGCAACTGGGTGCTTGGCACTCTAAATCCTATTCTGGATCCAGTGCTGAGATGATCGAGAAAGCGCATCGACTCCCGCGTCATGAGATGTTTTGGTTTACCTCTGCGTTGAACTGGCGTGTTCCGGAACGAACTTCACTATCGACAGTCTTAGGGAAGCACCGTTTTACCTGGATCTCGATCGAGGATGCAGCGGAGCTGGACCCTCAACGGTTTGCGGCCTGTGATTGGGTTGGGCCAAGTTCTCATAGTCTTGCCTCAGATCGATTACCTAATCACTGCACCACAATAGCAGCGCAGGCGCAGGAGTCGATCGCAGCCTTTGAAGGGCTGTGCCGAACTTTTAATACTGCGGTTTATCGGCTGGATTCGTGTTCCTCCGCTGCTGCGGCGTACCGAGAGCACGCCGGGTTTGGACGTTTCTTAAATGATCAAAGTGATGTTCCCAGAGCATAGTGCGCTTGATCCTCTTTATGAGCCCTCTATCGAGGTGTTGGTGAGCTTGTGGCCCCAAACTTGGCTTTGGTGGTTGGTGACTGCCGTTCTAATGGCAGGATTTCTGCGATCGATTTGGACAAGAGGTTTACGATGGTGGCAGGATCGCTATCGTCGCGAGGCTCTGGTGCGCCTGCTGGCGTTCGAGTCATTGCCGCCTGAGGATAGATTACTGCGTTGTCATGAACTCTTGAAAATTGTCGCTACTCACTGCTACGGGCGTCTGCAAGTCGCGTCAATTGATGAAGCGCAGTGGTACCTTTTTTTGAACTCAACCGCGCCGAAACCTGTTTTTAGCCATTCGCTTATAGCTGATATTGATGCTGCGCTGTATCAAGATCGGCCTCTTGCTGAGGCGCAATTGAGCACCTATTGTGGCCAGTGTCGTGCTTGGATTTTAGAGCATCAGGTGGAGGAACGATGAGCTTCGAGTCACCTTGGTTCCTGTGGGCGCTCATCTTGCCATTTGCCTGGCGTAGGCTTGGGCCATGGCGGGGATTTGTACCCAAGCTCTGGTTGCCGGTACTCGCCGATATGCCCCTCGACTCCACACATCGAACCAGCGCCTTACCTAGGTCTTGGACCGACTGGATTCCACACTTGATCTGGGCCTGCATTGTGGTCGCCTTAGCAAATCCAATGCAGTCTTCGTCGGTTACGATTGACGCGCCATCAGGTCGCGATATTCAGGTGGTGATGGATACCTCTCAATCGATGGACCGCTCAGATATGGTTGCGCTAAAGGGCGAGTCTATCTCGCGTCTTGCGGCTGTAAAACAGGCTCTGCTCAGCTTTGCTGAGCGGCGAGAGGGTGACCGTTTAGGTTTGATTACCTTCGGCGAGCAGTCATTTGTGCTCACACAGATCACCGATAATCGGTCGTTATGGGCTTACATGTTGTCCGGCTTAGAAACCGGATTTACTGGTGATAGTACCCGTTTGGGCGATGCGCTAGGCTACGCAACGGCGTTGTTTCTGGAGGCGCCAGCCGCGCGGCAAGTGATTATTTTGCTAACTGATGGCAATGATACAGGTAGCGACTTACCGCCGCTGGAGGCTGGGCGACTGGCGGCAGCACTGAATGTTCGACTGCATATTATTGCGGTGGGCGCTGAAGAGGATCAACTTGACCCGATCAATGTATCTTTGTTGACCCGGGTTGCACACGAGTCTGGAGGCGAGTTTTATCGGGCCCAGGCACAGTCAGATTTCGACGCTATCTGGCGATCTTTTGATACGGTTGAGCCGATTCAAGAGCGGACGCAAGTGGTGGTCACTCGCACTTCATGGTCTGCGTGGCCTTTGGGCGGAG
>CBFHJC010000190.1:0-3034 GCA_965656045.1 Aequoribacter sp. | reverse complement strand
CTAATCGCCGACGATGTTGCAGACGTGATCTGGCGGCTGATGCCCGAGGATCCACTTTAAGCTCTTGGCGTTGAATCCTCTGGTGTAAGCGAGGGTTGATCCGCGAGTGCATGGGTCGAGATCCTTATCTGTGGGCTGTTGTTTGGGCGTTAAAGTCGATGAGGCTCGATCAGCAACCGTCTACATAACACTCTGCAACTATTTAAAAAGGAGCTTTGCGTGTCAGAGGCAACCCGCTTGGAAAAAAAAGGGATATTCCTGCAGAGCAAGTTGAGTATGGCTTGTCGTATCGCGAACAGCGTCTGCCTTTTGTTGCTTCTGTTGAGTTCTATGAGAGCCCTGGCAGATCCACCTTGGGTCCAGGCAAATGCATCGTACTACGACGCTTTGGCCAAAAATCCTGCGGACGTTGAGCCTTTTTTACATCCGGACTTTACCTATCTTACCGCGTATCGAACCTCACTTTCGAAACATCAGCTTTTGAATTATCTGGAGCGTCATCAGGGCCTTGTCAAAAGCGTCAGTCTAGATCATACGCAGTCATGGAGAGTCGGTGATATGGCGCTTGTGACCGGCTTCGCGACGACGCAGGGGAATGCTGCTCAATTCAACGCAGTTCGCTCCGAATACTGGCATATTTGGTGGTTTCAAGACGGTAAATGGACTTTAAGAGTACGGCAGGCTTCCTTGGATCAGTCGGCTCCGGTCTCGATTAATTGAGCGCTTCGGTGGCTTGGTTTGCACCCACAAAAGTCTCACTAAACGAGTATTGAGCAGAGCAGAGGGTCCTCTCCTTGTGTCTACCCTCTGCTCCACTCTCTACATGCACTTATTCGGCCTCGGTTGCGGTAGCAACGCCAGCTGCAAAAACCCGCCGAGCAATCAATCTAACAAGTCAAAGCGATCCGCGTTCATCACCTTAACCCACGCCGCGATGAAGTCTTTGACGAACTTCTCATGGTTGTCATCTTGCGCGTACACCTCTGAATACGATCGCAGAATCGAGTTAGAGCCAAACGCCAGGTCTGCTCTGGTTGCGGTCCACTTCACGGCACCTGTCGCTCGCTCACAAATATCGTAAGAGTTGCGACCGGTTGGTTTCCACGCGTAAGCCATATCGGTCAGGTTGATGAAGAAGTCATTGCTCAGGACGCCGACTCGATCGGTGAAAACGCCATGCTGGCTGCCACCGTGGTTGGTGCCCAGTACACGCATACCGCCGACTAAGACCGTCATTTCAGGGGCTGTTAAACCCATCAATTGCGCTCGATCAAGCAGTAACTCTTCGGCGCTGACTGTGTAGTCTTTTTTGACCCAGTTTCTAAATCCATCATGGATAGGCTCTAAGACCTCAAAAGACTCAGGATCGGTCTGTGCTTCAGAGGCATCGCCACGACCTGGTGCAAACGGCACTGTGACAGATACGCCTGCGGCTTCGGCGGCTTGTTCAATACCCACATTACCAGCTAGCACAATGACATCGGCCACACTCACACCAGCGTCTTTGGCGATGCTTTCTAGAACGCTCAATACTCGCGCCAATCGCTCAGGTTCGTTGCCCTCCCAATCTTTCTGTGGCGCCAGACGAATCCGTGCACCATTGGCACCGCCCCGCATGTCTGAGCCACGATAAGTTCGTGCACTGTCCCATGCAGTTGTCACCAAATCACTGATACTCAAACCGCTGGCTTTGATTGTGGTTTTTAGCGAGTCCACATCGTAATCAGCTCGGCCAGCTGGCACGGGATCTTGCCAGATCATATCTTCAGCCGGGACTTCTGGGCCAATGTAGCGCGCCTTAGGACCCATATCGCGGTGTGTGAGCTTGAACCAAGCCTTGGCAAACACTTCTGAAAAATAGTCGGGGTCGTTATAAAAACGCTCAGAGATCTTGCGATATGCCGGATCCTTAACCATCGCCATGTCGGCGTCGGTCATGATGGGGTTTAGGCGAATCGATGGATCTTCGACATCAACTGGCTTGTCTTCTTCCTTAATGTTGATAGGTTCCCACTGCCAAGCGCCGGCAGGGCTCTTTTTCAACTCCCAATCATAGGTGAACAGCAAGTAAAAGTAGCCGTTATCCCACTTCGTGGGGTTCGTGGTCCACGCACCTTCCAAACCGCTTGAGACGGTATCGCGACCAACACCTCGGGTCGTTTTATTGAGCCAGCCAAACCCTTGGTCTTCCAGTTCGGCGCCTTCAGGACTCGCGTTGAGCAAATTAACATCACCATTGCCGTGGCACTTGCCCACAGTGTGACCGCCCGCGGTTAATGCCACGGTTTCCTCATCATTCATCGCCATTCGGGCAAAGGTCAAACGAACATCATGAGCGGTGCGCAAAGGATCGGGCTGCCCGCCCACACCTTCTGGATTAACGTAGATCAGACCCATCTGCACAGCGGCCAGCGGGTTCTCGAGAGTTTCACGTTCTTCACCCGCACCATCGTAGCGATTAGCCGCCAACCAATCTTTCTCTGAGCCCCAATAGATGTCCTCTTCGGGCTGCCAGATGTCTTCGCGGCCAAACCCAAAACCCGCAGTCTTCAAACCCATGGATTCATAGGCAACATTACCCGCCAAGATAATGAGGTCCGCCCAGCTCAATGTGTTGCCGTATTTTTTCTTGATTGGCCATAATAAGCGGCGCGCTTTATCCAGATTCACGTTGTCAGGCCATGAATTTAAGGGGGCGAACCGTTGGTTGCCGGTTCCGGCGCCACCGCGCCCATCGGCCACGCGGTAAGAGCCTGCGGCATGCCAAGCCATCCGAATCATTAAGCCACCGTAGTGACCCCAATCGGCCGGCCACCAAGACTGGCTGTCAGTCATTAGCGCTCGCAGGTCTTGTTTGAGTGCATCGGCATCAATCGACTTGACCGCTTCACGGTAGTCGAAGTCGGGATCCATTGGGTTAACCTTGCGATCGTGCTGGTGCAGGATATTCAGGTTTAAAGCCTTGGGCCACCACGCCATATTAGACTGACTTGTCTCTGTATTTGCACCGTGCATGACGGGGCATTTTCCTTGA
>CBFHJC010000189.1:0-3055 GCA_965656045.1 Aequoribacter sp. | reverse complement strand
AAACAGCGTATTGTGCGCGCAGCGGTAAAACAGTAAAACTGCTCTGATAAGAAGCGGTGTTCCATCGTCTGTCACAAGGAAACCTGAGATCATGATCCGACCTTTTCATCTTGCCCTGCCCTGCGCCAACATCGAAGAGACAACCGAGTTCTACACCTCGGTACTCGGGTGTAAAGTCGGACGCAGTGACGAGACATGGGTTGATCTTGATCTATTCGGACACCAACTTGTTTTTCATTACTGCGGTGGCGATACCTTGGGGCGCTACTTCAACCCTGTCGATCAACATCAAGTACCGCTCCCTCATTTTGGCGTCCTATTGAAACCCGATGCCTTTGATCAGTTGGCTGAGCGACTCCGAAGTCGCGTCAAGTTTGTGATCGAGCCCTATCGCAGATTCAAAGGCACACCGGGCGAACAAGACACCTTATTTTTTTACGACAACAACGGCTACGCACTCGAATTCAAAGCGTTCGCAGATGACCAATTTATCTTTGCGCCGTTCAACGCAAAAGCCGACGACTAAGCGTTTCACTCTTCACTAAAGTCATGCAGAATGAAGGCATCAGATGACGCCTCGGAGGCACGGCTATGCCAACCTATCAGCTCACAATCAATCAGCAAACTCACACAGTGAACGTCGATGACGATACGCCTTTGTTGTGGGTGCTTCGAGATGATCTAACCCTGCGTGGCACCAAGTTTGGATGCGGTGCTGGCGCTTGCGGTGCCTGCACTGTTCACTTAAATGGCGCGGCCGTCCGATCGTGCCAAATACCTGTATCTTCAATAGGTTCAATGGCGATCACCACCATCGAGGGATTAGCGACCAATGCCGGCGTCAAAAATGTGGTACAGCAAGCCTGGATAGATCACGACGTCGCCCAATGTGGGTACTGCCAGGCGGGGCAAATCATGAGTGCGAGCGCTCTTTTGGCATCAAATCCAGCACCATCTGATGCCGATATTGATGCCGCCATGCAAGGTAATCTTTGCCGCTGTGGTACCTATGTTCGCATCAAAGAGGCCATTCACACGGCAGCTTCTATGATCAAACAGGAGGCATAACATGACAACAATCAAAACAGGTCTCACGCGACGATCATTCATCAAGAGTGCGGCGGCCGGGGGTGGCCTTGCACTAAGCTTTAACGTTTTCACCGCGCCTAAAATCTTAGCCGCCAACGCCAGCAGCGCGCCAGCGAGCTGGTTCGAGTTTAATGCCGTTCTCTCGATTAGCCCCAATGGCACGATTGAAGTAAAAGTGCAGAATCCCGATTTTGGTCAGGGTACGATGACGTCGTTCCCAATGATTGTCGCAGAAGAACTCGATGCCAACTGGGCAGACGTTATTGCAGTGCAAGCACCGAATGACGCCAGTAAATACCCGCAACAAATTACCGGTGGCAGCTGGTCTGTGAGCTCTAACTGGAGCGGCTTGCGTATGGCCGGGGCAACCGCCAAACACCTTTTAAAACAGGCCGCAGCTCAGTCCTGGGGTGTTCCCCTTAGCGAGATCAGTTCAGCAGAATCACGACTATCACATCCCGGTGGTCACTCGGCAAGCTACGGAGAGTTCGCGCAAGCCGCTGCCACCTTGCCGATACCTGCAGAAGTGACCTTAAAAGATAAGACCGACTTTTCGCTGATTGGTCGCTCGAAGAAAAGTCTCGTGGCCGACGATATCGTGACCGGCGCACCACTATTTGGTATCGACGAGCGCGCAGAGGGCATGCTGTTTGCCGGTATTGTGCATCCACCTGCTTTTGGTTTAACGCTAGATACCTTCGACGCCGATGCGATTAAAGCGATGCCGGGTATTCAAGATGTCTTCGCAATCGATATGTATCCAGAGGGCTTCGTGCGAGGGTTCAGTGATGTCTGCGCGTTCCCTAGCGTAGTCGCCATTGTCGGTGACTCAACTTGGCGCGTGATGAAAGCCAAAAAAGCGTTGCAAGCGACCTGGAAACCGATGCCGGATTATGAATTCGATAACTTGAACTTCTTTAATGGCAAGGTCAAACGTGAATTTGTGCCAAGCGGACGCGAAAGCACACAAGATCATCGCGCAGCCATGGCATCGGCACTCGCTGGGGCGCTTACCGAAAAGCGACGTGACGGTGATCCGGAACACGCCTTTAACACCGCGAGCACTATTATCGAGCGCACCTACAGTGCCCCATTTTTACCGCATAACACGCTCGAGCCCATGAACTTTTTTGCCGACGTCAAAGAGGATCAAGCGACACTCATAGGCCCACATCAGGGCTCGATTCTGATCCACGATAGTGTGGCGCGACATTTGAATTTGCCTAAAGACAAAGTCGAAATGCGAATGACACGGATGGGCGGTGGTTTCGGTCGCCGACTCTACCTACATTTTGTGGTCGAAGCGGCACTGATTTCCCAGCGAGTCAAAGCACCCATTTTGCTCACTTATTCGCGCGAAGACGATATGACCGCAGGTGTTTACCGACCCGCGTATGAAGTCACGATGCGAGCCGCGATCAGTGCCGACCAACAACTCACCGGCTATCACATCAAGGCAACAGGAGTGCCAGAATCGCCGCTCTTTGCCAACCGTTTCCCTGCCGGAGCGGTGGATCACTACCTAGCAGAAGAAACCGTGATTGAATCCAATATCACTGTTGGCGCTTACCGCGCGCCGAGCTCTAATTTTATGGCCGGTGCCGAACAGTCATTTTTAGATGAAGTCGCACAAGCGATGGGCAAAGATCCAATCGAGATGAGGCTCGAGCTTCTCGAGCGAGCAAGGCTCAACCCCGTGGGCGACAACAATGATTATGATCCCGCTCGGTACGCAGGCGTGTTGGAGCTGGTCCGAGATAAATCAGGATGGGCACAGCGCGGGGCTCGAGCAATGGGTGTGAGCGCCTATTTCTGCCATAAGTCTTACTGTGCCAATGTGATTGAACTAGAGATGAAGGATAATCAGCCCATTCTTCGCAAAGTCACCAGTGCCGTTGACTGTGGGATCGTCGTGAATCCAGATGCTGCGGTGAATATGACCCAAGGCGGCATCATCAATGGCTTG
>CBFHJC010000188.1:0-3068 GCA_965656045.1 Aequoribacter sp. | reverse complement strand
CTGTGACGCGACACCTAGGCAAGCGCTGAGTTCGGCGAGGGTTTGCACGCCACTATCGACCGCCTGACGAATCTGGCGATCAGTAACACCTTGGCATAGACAAATGTACATAGGGGCCTCCTTTACCGCTAACAGTAATGATAATGAGAATGATTGTCAACTGCACTAAGTCCGATTTAGATGTGGGTAAAACATGCCCCTCGACTTGGTTTGTCATATACTGTGCGCTTGCGAACAAGAGTTGGGTTATGACCATTAAAGCTTACATGCATGAGCTCGGGAGCGCTGCCAAACAGGCGGCTAAGCAGCTGGCGCTCAGCGATTTGTCGCAGCGAAATGATGCTCTCAAAGCCATAGCTGCTGCCGTGGATGCCTCTAGACAGCGCATTTTAGAGGCCAATGACCAAGACCTCGTAAAGGCCCAAGCCAACGGTCTAGACGCTGCGGCGCTCGATCGACTGACTTTAAACGACCAGCGCATCGATGCCATGATCGCGAGTTTACAACAAGTGATTACTTTGGCAGATCCCATCGGGCGAGTCGATCACGTGCAGCCCATGCCCTCGGGAATACGAGTAGGCAAAATGCGCGTGCCGCTGGGTGTTATCGGCATAATTTACGAATCGCGACCTAATGTGACGGTAGAGGCGAGCAGTTTGTGCATTAAATCGGGCAACGCGGTTATTTTGCGGGGTGGCTCCGAATCCTTGTTCTCGAACCAAGCGATTGCTCGTTGTATCCAGTCGGGCCTGGCGGCCGCCAATCTCCCCGAAGCCAGTGTTCAAGTCGTTGATACCACGGATCGCGACGCGGTTGGTGAGCTGGTTACTATGAATGACTACGTTAATGTGATTGTGCCCCGCGGTGGCAAAGGTTTAATAGAACGGGTTGCGGCTCAGGCGACGGTACCTGTTATCAAACATCTCGATGGTGTATGCCACATTTTTGTCGATGAGACCGCTGAAACCGATATGGCGGTTGCCTTGGTTGTGAATGCCAAGACGCAGCGCTATGGTACCTGCAACACGCTAGAAACCTTGTTAGTAGCCCGCTCTGCGGCACCTTCAGTCCTGCCGCCGATAGCCTCAGCTCTAGAGCTGGCGCAAGTCGAGTTAAGGGGCTGTGAAGAGACGCGCCTGTTGTTAAAAAATTGTCGGCCAGCGCAGGAGGATGATTGGTACGCCGAGTACTTGGCTCCGATTCTCGCGATACGCATCGTCGCCGACATTAGCGAGGCAATCCAACACATTGAGCATTATGGTTCGCATCACACCGATGCCATTATCACTCAGAATCATGTTCACGCTGAAAGATTTGTACGTGAGGTCGATTCTAGTTCGGTCATGGTTAACGCTTCGACTCGGTTTGCCGATGGTTTCGAATATGGCTTGGGCGCTGAGATTGGCATTTCGACCGACAAAATTCACGCCCGTGGTCCGGTAGGCCTCGAGGGGCTCACTTGCCAAAAATATGTGGTGTACGGCACGGGGCAAATTCGTTGCTAACATCAGGCTCCTCTCCACTCCTTTTTATGGGCGGCACTTTTGATCCGATACACATAGGTCATCTTCGAATGGCCATTGAGTTAGGTGAAGCAGTAGGGGTGGACCGGGTGGCACTGGTCCCGGCCGCTGACCCACCGCACCGCGAAACACCCGCAGTCAGTGCAGAGCAGCGACAGGCGATGGTGCAACTCGCGATAGCATCGACCCCTTCTTTGTATTGCGATGGGCGTGAACTCGCTGTTCGTGGACCCTCGTACAGCATTGAAACCGTGCGCTCATTTCGACAAGAGCTGGGATCGACTCGACCTATTATCATGGCGGTTGGGGCAGACGCTATTCTGAACTTTATGAAGTGGCACCAGTGGCAGAATTTTTTAAGTCTCACCCACATCGCAGTGATCACTCGCCCGGGTTGGTCTTGGCCGACAGAAGGCGTTCTGGCGCAATGGATTGATCAGCATCACTGTGATTTAGAGGATTTGCATCGCCGGCCGTGCGGAGGTATTGCCTATCACTCGGCGAGACCTCTGGAAGTCTCTTCCACTGATATCCGTGAGCGCATTGCTGGCGGTCTTTCGGTAGACTATTTGCTGCCGGGGTCCGTTTGCGATTACATCAGAGCACATCGGCTGTACCTGAATTGAACGACCTAATTAGACTCACAAGAGAGATTGAATGAACGACTCACTCGCACTACGAACGTTGGCAGAGAATGCTTTAGATGACCTGAAAGCCGTTAATCCCGTGGTCCTTGATGTTGGACAGTTAACTGACGTTACGGATTACATGATTATCGCAAGCGGTACCAGTAATCGGCACGTGAAATCTCTCGCAGAGAATGTTGCCATCGAAGCAAAGAAAGCCGACTGCCCACCCTTGGGCGTCGAAGGACAGGATACTGGTGAGTGGGTCCTTGTAGACCTCGGTGGGGTGGTGGTTCACGTCATGTTGCCAACGACGCGTGCGTTCTATGATTTAGAGCGTCTCTGGTCGGTGCAGGCTGAGAGTGAAGATTAAAATCATCAGCATCGCCGGTAAGTTACCCAATTGGGTCGCAGAGGGGGTGAGTGACTATGAGCGACGTCTACCCCGAGAGATTAGGCTTGAGTGGCACACCTTGCCACTGGCCGTGCGCCGCAAAGACCGCTCTGCCGAGCAACTCAATGAAATAGAGGGCGAGGGCCTGTTGAAGCAGATAAAGCCCGATGATTATGTTATCGCTCTCGATGTCAAAGGACGGCGTGAAACTACAGAGGCGTGGGCAAAGCATTGGCAAAGTTGGCTGTCGTTGCGCCAAGATATTATCTTCCTAATTGGCGGCCCTGATGGATTAGATACTCGATGCTTAGCTCGAGCCAATCTTCGGTTATCACTGAGTGACTTGACACTGCCACATGCTCTGGTCAGAGTAGTCTTGATTGAGCAACTCTATCGCGCTTGGTCGATAGGCATCGGGCATCCTTATCACCGGGCCTGACCTGCGCCTCTTTATGACGAGATCTCGAGTTGGCTGCTGATAGAACCATTTTAAAAGATCCCTCCCGTGAAGCGAGAATTTTCGTT
>CBFHJC010000187.1:0-3141 GCA_965656045.1 Aequoribacter sp. | reverse complement strand
GCTGCAGTAAAGGCACTTATATTCGAACTCTGGGTGAAGATATCGGTGCGGTGCTGGGGGTGGGTGCCTTCTTATCGGGACTCAGGCGGACTCATGCGGGACCGTTTGATTTGAGTCAGGCGCTAACGCTCGATCAGGTTGAATCCGTCGGTGCCAGCGTGATCGATCAATTATTGCCGATAGACGCCGGCTTGAGCCACCTACCGCGCTGCATTGTTAACGACCATGAGGCCGAAAAATTACTGCTGGGACAGGCAGTAAACGTGCTAAATACCTCAAATGATGGTATTGTGCGCATCGCGCGTGTCAGCCAGGAGTTTATTGGGTTGGGCACCGTGTCAGAGGGTCATGTGTTGAGTCCTCTGAGGATGATCGCTACCGATGAGTAGTCAGAACCTATCTGTAAATCTGCGCGGGTAGGCTCTTAATCACAGAGCGGGGTTTCCGCGAGGGCAGATTAACGTGAAAGGACAAGAACGATGGCATTAAAAGCAGAACAGAAAGCAGCAATTGTTAAAGACTACCAAACCGCCGATGGCGATACCGGTTCACCTGAAGTGCAGGTGGCGTTGCTAACGGCAAATATCGAGCAGTTGCAGTCGCATTTTAAAGAACACAACCACGACCACCATTCGCGTCGAGGTTTGATTCGCATGGTGAATCAGCGTCGTAAATTGTTAGATTACTTAAAGCGTAAAGATACGACACGCTACAGCACCTTAATTAAGCGACTCGGTCTGCGTCGTTAAACCGAGCAAGTGACCGGGGCATAAGGCCCCGGTTTCTTTATAGAATGACTGGAGAATTTGAGTGAATCCTATAGTAAAAACATTCCAGTATGGTGGCCAAACGGTCACGCTGGAAACCGGCCGTATTGCGCGACAAGCAACGGGTGCGGTGTTAGTCACCATTGAAAATACCACAGTGCTGGTTACCGTAGTGGCAGCAAAGCAACAGAAATCAGGTCAAGATTTTTTCCCTTTATCCGTACATTACCAAGAGAAGGCGTACGCAGTAGGAAAAATTCCAGGAGGGTTTTTTAAGAGAGAAGGACGTCCGAGCGAGAAAGAGACCCTGACGTCACGCTTGATTGACCGCCCCATCCGCCCCTTATTTGCCGATGGTTTTATGAACGAAGTGCAGGTGATCTGTACTGTGATGGCGGCTGATAACCACATTGATCCCGATATTCCCGCCATGATCGGCACTTCTGCCGCCTTGGCTATTTCAGGTGTACCTTTTAACGGCCCAATTGGCGCTGCGCGCGTGGGTTTCAATGCCACTGAAGGTTACTTACTGAATCCCGATTACAATGCACTCAAGGGAAGCGATCTCGACATGGTCGTTGCCGGCACAGCGGATGCTGTCTTGATGGTGGAATCAGAAGCGAAAGAGCTGACCGAAGACCAAATGCTTGGCGCAGTCTTGTTTGCACATCAAGAAATGCAAACAGTGATCGCAGCCATTCAAGAGCTTGTCGACGAAGCTGGCAAGCCGAAGTGGGATTGGGAAGCACCGGCTGTTGATCAGGCGCTGCTCGAAGCCGTTCAGGCACAGGTCGAAGCTGACTTAGGCGAAGCCTACCGAATCACCGAAAAAGCGGAACGATACGCCCGTGTTAACGAGATCAAAGATGCGTGTGTCGCTGCATTGGTTGTTGAAGGCGGACCATCGAGTGACGACGTTAAAGAACTCTTCAAGAGCATCGAGAAGAAGCTCGTTCGGCAGCGCATTATTGCTGGTGAGCCGCGTATTGATGGTCGTGATGGTAAGACCGTTCGTCCTATCGCTTGTTCTATTGACTTACTTCCAAGAGTGCATGGTTCGTCACTCTTCACTCGGGGCGAAACCCAAGCGATTGGTGCGGTTACTCTGGGTTCAACTCGCGACGCGCAGATTATTGATGCGCTTGAGGGCGAGCGTAAGGATCCGTTTATGTTGCACTACAACTTCCCTCCCTATTCAGTAGGTGAAGCGGGTCGTATTGGTGCGACTGGCCGTCGAGAAGTCGGTCATGGTCGTTTAGCGCGACGAAGCCTCGCAGCCGTATTGCCAAACCAAGATGAGTTCCCTTATACCATTCGGGTCGTCTCTGAAATCACCGAATCAAACGGTTCATCGTCGATGGCATCGGTTTGTGTTGGCTCAATGGCGATGATGGCAGCAGGTGTCCCGTTGAAGGCACCAGTCGCCGGTATTGCGATGGGTCTCGTCAAAGAGGGCGAAAACTTTGCCGTCTTAACGGATATCTTGGGTGATGAAGACCACCTTGGCGATATGGATTTTAAAGTCGCTGGCACCGATAAAGGTGTGACCGCTTTGCAAATGGATATCAAGATAGAAGGCATTAACGAGCAGATCATGGAAATTGCTTTGGGCCAAGCGCTAGAAGCTCGCCTGCACATATTGGGGCAAATGAATGCTGTGATCAGTGAAGCTCGTGCCGTGACTTCGGCAGATGCGCCTAGCATGACCACCCTCAAAGTGGATGCAGACAAGATCCGTGACATCATCGGAAAAGGCGGTGTCACAATCCGTGCGATTACCGAAGAATCGGGCGCCACTGTCGATATCGATGACGATGGGACGGTTCGTATCTTTGGCCAAAACCAAACGGCACGAGATCGCGCGGTCGAGATGGTTATGGAAATTACTGCAGAAGCCGAAGTGGGCATGGTCTACGAAGGTACTGTGGCTCGTATCGTCGATTTCGGTGCTTTCGTAACGATTTTGCCAGGCAAGGACGGTTTGGTTCACATCTCACAGATTGCCAGCGAGAGAGTCGAGAAAGTGACAGACTTCCTTTCAGAAGGACAAACTGTCCGCGTTAAGGTACTCGACGTTGATCAGCGCGGTCGCATTAAATTGTCGATCAAAGAACTGCTGGAAGATGAGGCGGCCGATGCACCCGCAGCGGCGACAGAGGTTGCTGCTGATGGTGCTGAGTCGACAGCATCTGAAGTGGCGAATGTCTCTGAGGCGGTTGATGCAGCTGAAACTTCTGACGTGTCTGAGACTGCAGAAGTGGAATCGTCAGCCACTGACGATGCGTCAGACTCGGCAACCGACGAAGACAACCGTAGCTAAGCACTAAGGTGCCGACACAAGTTGTCGGCTCGAATCAAAGTAGCGCCCGCGAAC
>CBFHJC010000186.1:0-3143 GCA_965656045.1 Aequoribacter sp. | reverse complement strand
GGGTGTGCGTCAATCTGATCTCGACCAGTATGGCGCGGTCAGCAAAACCGTGGTCGAACAGATGGCACTTGGTGCGCTTCGTGCGAGCAACGCCGACTATGCAATTGCAGTCAGTGGAATAGCAGGCCCCGATGGCGGCACCATCGACAAGCCACTGGGACGTGTCTGGATTGCCTACGGTAGCTCGAGCGATCTGCGAACAATAGAGCTGACTTGGCCACTGCCTCGCGTTCTGTTCCAAACCATGGTGGCAGCAGCGGCTCTCGATTTACTGCGACGTCACATTCTTGAGCTGCCCCCTCACTGCCTTTACATTCAACAGCGCCAAAATCAGCCCCAGAAAATCGATAGTTAGCACCGGAGGATCAGGGCTGGAGTTGCTCTATCTGCCACTGATCATCTTGGTTTTTGGTGTATCGAAAGCGGTCATGCAAACGATTAACACCCCCTTGCCAGAACTCTATTCGCTCTGGGACAACTCGATAACCGCCCCAGAAATCAGGCACAGGAACCGAACCTTGAGCAAACTTTGCCTGCATCGCTGCCAACTGTTGCTCTAGGACTGTGCGTGCGGAAATCGGACGACTCTGCTGTGACGCCCATGCCGCTATCTGGCTTTCCCGTGGTCGAGATAAAAAGTAGCGCGCCGTTTCAGCCACAGAAATTTTGCTGGCAACACCGCCGACAATGACTTGTCGATCCAATTCATTCCAAGGAAAGTGGAGTGATACCCTGGGATTTTGCTCGATTGCTGCGGCTTTATCGCTGGCATAATTGGTAAAAAAAACAAATCCTTTACTCGGACCCACATCTTTTAATAGCACCATCCTTTGCCACACCATGCCGGCGGAATCGATAGTGGCGAGGACCATGCCAGTAGGGTCTCCAAGCTCCGCATCAATGGCCTGCTGCAACCACTGCTCAAACAGCACCATGGGGTTATCCGACAAATCGGAGCGTTGCAAACCGCCCCGGGTATAATCGCGTCGATGGTCTTGATAGCTCACAACAACTCCTTATTGCGCACCGGCAACCCAGCCACTTGGCCGCCGAGTATCGGTAGCACCTAAAAACCAGCCTTCTTCGATCATGATCGACTGAGTGCGCCCTAAAGTTCGAACATTCTCTTCAATCGGATGACCCAAAACAGTGAGCAGACGAATGGTATCTGCGCTGACCCCACTTTCGATTCGGAGCTTATCGGGCATCCACTGGTGATGAACGCGCGGTGCCGCCGCCGCAGCAGCGATATTCATATCAAACTCCATCGCATTCAGCACAGTTTGCATGACCGAACTGATGATGAGGCTGCCTCCGGGACTCCCCGTTGCCAACCAAGGCTGACCCTCTTTTAAGATCAAGGTGGGACTCATCGAAGATAGCGGGCGTTTACCTGCTGCGACCTCATTGGCTTGGCTTTCGATCAATCCAAACGCATTTGGTGTACCCGGCTTGGTCATGAAATCCGCCATTTCGTTGTTGAGCAAGATACCTGTCCCAGGCACAACAATATGAGAGCCAAAACTAAAATTTAAAGTGTAGGTATTGGATACGACGTTGCCATACTGATCGGCCACTGAAAAATGCGTGGTATCGAGGCTTTCGGTATCTTCAAAAGTACCCGACTGTATCTCTGCAGCGCTGCGCGCTCGCGTGGGGTCAATCGCCTCGCGCACTTCTTGCGCGTAGGCCTTACTCACCAACTGCGCAACAGGTACTGGCGTAAAATCGGGATCGCCCATGTGAGCTGCACGATCCGCGTAAGCCACTTTCATCGCCTCGATCACGTGGTGAATGTAAGCGGCGGAATTGTGTCCCATCGACTTTAGGTCATAGCCCTCTAGAATATTAAGCATTTGAATGATGTGAGTGCCACCCGAGGACGGTGGTGGCGCCGACACAATTTCATACTCTCGGAAAGTGCCGCGCACAGGTTCACGCTCGACCACAACGTAATTCTTGAGGTCTGCTTCAGTAATGATACCGCCATTCTCTGCCATCGCTTGCGCAATAGTCTTTGCCACCCACCCCTCATAAAACCCAGAATGACCGTAGTCTCGGATGGTTTGAAGCACTCGACCCAGATCAGGCTGGATGAATACTGAACCCAGTGCTGGCGCAGCACCGTTCACTAAATAGCTGGCACCAGCGGCGGGATCTGCGCCGAGTCGCTCCGCACGCTCAGTCAGATCACTGTGGAGCGCAAAACTCACAGGGAAACCCTTTAGTGCCAAATCCACGGCTGGCTGCAAAACTTGCCGTACCGTCATGGTCCCGTACTGCTCAAGGGCATGAAGCAAACCCGCCACCGATCCTGGAACACCTGCGGATAAATAACTGAAATAGAGCGTCTTACGATCGACATTACCTTCGGGGTCGAGGTACATGTCGCGGGTTGAAGCACCTGGCGCCATTTCGCGATAATCAATAAACACCTGGCGATTCTGCTGAGCAAGATGTACTAACATAAACCCGCCGCCACCCAAATTACCCGCGCGAGGATACGTCACAGCCAAAGCAAACCCAGTCGCCACAGCGGCATCAACCGCATTTCCACCCTGTTGCAGGATCTGGTAACCCACTTCACTCGCCAGCCTCTCTGGGCCAACCACCATACCATTGCGGCCTACCTGCGGTAGGAAGCGATGTTGATAATCAATGATGGGCACCTGCTGCTCATCTTGGGCAACCGAGTGCATAGAGAAACAAAGGAAAATCGCCAACAACGATGACACAACCATAATACATTCCTTTCGCTGTCACGCGCGCTACACAAAAAATGGGCCTTCGAGCATAATGCTTTCCGTGTTGTTGTGAAAGAGGAGCGAGTGACTTGTCCGATACTACTAACGCACTGATCGCGCTTATCGATCAGCGCCTGAGCGATATTATCACTCGCCTACATGACGGCGGCGACTGCCCCCCAGCACAACAGTTGCGTTTAGAGGGCTTGTGCGAGGCCGCTGTCCTGATCGGCGCCTTAAGTCCGGAGGAACTGTGTCAGCGATTCGAGCAACGATACCTAGCGATTACTGGCCACACGGTAGAGGCTTCCTATGGCGATCGCTGGCGTTCTTTTTATTCATTCCCAACCTTGCCACTCTTCGCTGAACCCGCACCGGTATACCCAACAAGGTCTCAGT
>CBFHJC010000185.1:0-3165 GCA_965656045.1 Aequoribacter sp. | reverse complement strand
TCTGGCTTTTGCTGAAAATCGGTCTCGATTCGCAAGGCCACTTTCGCCAGCAATCCAAGCGTTGTGCTATCTAAGTTATCGACTTCACACAAATCAACCACAAGCGATGCAAAGGCTGGATCACTGACCATGGCCTCGACGTAATCATCGAGCGAGGTCGATAAGGTCAACCGCACGTCACCTTTGAGTCTCAGCAAGTAAGCACCATCAATATTGGCCGCCAGTATTTGCGCGTCACTCATGATCTAGCCCTCTCGTGATAAATAGCGCAGCGATGTCATCCGGCATATCTTTTACCTCGGCCAGCTGCAATCGCTGCAAGAGATCAGTGTGGCTTGAGTCGCTGTCTTCGACGATCACTCTCAGCGCCGATTCTTTGGCGATTAGATCATCGCCCTCAATAATATCGAGAATGCCATCTGAAAAAATCACCAGCATAAAAGACTCGGGCAATTCTATTCTCTGAATCTGGTAGTGACCGTGTTCCATCAAGCCCACTGGCGAACCCTCGCCAGCGAGGTAATCGGCACCTGTCGGAGTCTTTAAAATCGGTAACGGCAGATGACCTGCCACCGAGTAATCCAGGGTATTGGCTCTCATATCTAAGACGCCAGTAATCATGGTGGCGTACTTCCCTACCCCGAGTTCCAGCAGCTCCTTGTTCGCATGCTCAAGCATCGCAACCAAATCGAGCAACATGGGATCATGCCTGCGAATGAAGTCTGAGCGCTTTCGGGCGAAGAGATTTTTAAGCAACACTGTCGCAAAAGCCGATGAACTACCGTGACCAGAAACATCCGCCATAAAAAAGACAACATGGTGATCGCCCACCGTGATGTAGTCGATAAAGTCGCCACTAAGATAGAGGGAAGGATGCACACTGTGACGAAACTGATAGTTCTTAACATCAAACGGAGAATGAGGGAGCATTCGTAATTGAACCTGACGCCCCGCTTGCTGGTCCTGTTCAAGCACCACCAACGTTTGTCGCAGCTCCTCATTGGCAGCCTCTAAACTGCGTTTAGACTCACTCAGCTCTTGCCGAATTCGCCGCCGTCTGACACAGCGCACAATCGAATCGTTCAAAGTGTCTAACTCGACGATCGGACGAACAAAATAGTCGCTCATACCCAAACGCAGAGCGGTAAGCATAATTTCAGCATCCGCTTTGTCACTGAGCATAATCGCAGGAACATGAATATCGAGGGCAAGAATCGCATCTTTCGCTTCTGACCACGAGAAGCGAGTCAGTTCTACCTCGCAGACAAGTAGGTCGACTTCGGCCGCGTAATCAAGCGGTTCTGTGATACCTAAAGGATCAGTGATCACGCGAACCGAGTGGCCCAGCGACTCTAGTAACCCAGCGCTGGTCTTCGCTCTGGAGGGGTCGTCGTCTATTAAAATAATGTTAGCGACTAAATCGGTCATTTATTTCGCTTACTAAAAAGTTGCGCCATGGTAGCAAACCCGCTTGGGATGGCAATGTTCAGCGCAAAAAATGCGAACAATCACCGCTTTTAAAGAGGATCATCGCCCCAATCATCTTCCGCCCAATCACCCCCAAAGTCAGAGAAGTCACCATCAGAAGATTCCACCTCTATTTCTGCCGCGCGCCGCTGCAGATAGGCATCGCGCAAAAAGACATAACGGTCTCCAGACAGCAGCGCATCGGCATCGAGCAACTCGGCCCGCTCATCGAGCACTCGTATCCCGTATAGACTGTTGCGACCGCGCGTTGAGGAAATATAGGCCTCGGGCGAGAGATAAACATCAACACTGGCACCCAGCGCACTCCGTGCAGTATATGGGCCAAAAAACGGGACCATCAAATAGGGTCCGCGAGGTACACCCCAGACAGCGAGCGTCTCGCCAAGATCGGTATGCTGTGATTTCATACCCATTGCACTGGCCACATCAAACAACCCCCCTATACCGAGGGTGGTATTCACGGCAAAGCGGCCACCACTCGCCATAGCGGCATCGAGTTTGCCCTGCAAAATGCTATTCGCTGCCGAGTTAAACTCACTCAAGTTAAGAAAAACGTTACCCACGCCACGCTCCGCTACGTCTGGTAAAACAGCGCGATAGCCCTGCGCCAAAGGCTTCAACACCCACTGATCTAAGCGATCATTGAATGCAAAAACCACGCGGTTGGCTTCCTCAAAAGGGTCGTTGGTGTTAGTTTCAGTGAGAGGGCCAGAAGCCAAGGCAAGGCTAGGCAGCAATAATCCAACAAATAGAAGCTTCTTAATCATTATGTCCTTGATGAGGCAGATTTTAAGTGTATTTTACGCCCTAAAGTGGATTTTCGATCAACCATTGTTCGATCGATTGCCATGCAGCCTCCAGTCGTTTCACTGACACCGGCATTTTAGTCCCCAATTGCTGAGCAAACAACGAGACACGAAACTCTTCAAGCATCCAATGATACTCTTGCAGCGGTTCACAGACCACCGCAAGCGCCGAGCGCTGCGCGATCAAATCAATCCACCGTTGCTCAAGCGGTTGCAGCGTCGCGACCGACTTGTGATCTTTGGGTAACTGTGACTGCAAACGCTCAACGCGCCAAGCGAGCGCTTTGGCAAATCTAGGTAGTTGATCCATCATGCCCACGGGCCAATTGACCCACTCATCAAGATGCAGAAGGCGCTGATAATGCTGCAAGGCATCCTCTTTCGATGCTGTCAGTTCTGGTGTCGATGGTGTGCGACCGAGCGCCACGCGTGTATCGCCGAGTGATTGGAGCGCAGACAGCAAGAGTGACTCAAAGCGTAACGCCCGATCAAGAACCGCGCGCCTATTTTGCTTGAGGCATTTCTCAAAACTCGATCGCGACCGCACCAAGCGCGACTCATCGACCAAGCTCGGTGCAAACGAGAGTGCAGCAAGAGCACCCACGAGTGCCGACCGTTCGATACCCGCTGCAAGCAATACTTTCTGCGCCGCTGGAGATCTGAAGGCATGACGCTGCAAATCTCGAACCATAGCGCGTTCAGAGGTCAAGGCCAGACGCAGTAGCCCTTGTTTATGTGCGACTTCTGCTGCCTCGGGATAATCGTAGAGTACCACTTGTACGGCATCACCGCGGTCAGTTAGCGCAGGATAGCTCGTCACTTTGGTTTGAGCCTGAGTAAACTGAATCTGGGCAGGCAGATCATCAAATGT
>CBFHJC010000184.1:0-3249 GCA_965656045.1 Aequoribacter sp. | reverse complement strand
AGTCGACCTGCAAAGATTCAACCGGCCCTAGATCACCCCAACTCTGCTCGAGCTCAGCTGCCAAGGCTTGGGTGTCGACCGCTTCCGACAGAGTCTCGACGATAACGTAGACTTGGTTTTCTCGTGCTGTCGCGGAAATATTGCCTATCGCGGCCTGCTCTTGGAATTCTGGGCGCGCATTGTAGTCATCGCGCAAGGCGATCGCCGTTTGCTCTACACGGTCCATCACTTCAAGACTCCGACCGAAGGCACCACCATCAGGAAGGGTCACCTCAACCTGAATATAATCAGAGTTCACTTGAGGGAAAAATGCTGATCGGATCCACCCTCCCCCATACACGGCTAAACTCATGACCAAAGCCACCAGAAACAAGCCGCACACCAACAGATTGTGCCGCAAAGCCCTTTCTAGAAATGGCTGATATTGCTGTTTGGAAAAGTTGACTAGGCCATCAGCACAGCGCGATCTCACGGTTTCTAGAGAGCGCAGCAAGGCCGACTGAGAGGGGCGCTCAGGTCCCATGTGAGCGAGGTGTGAGGGAAGAATCCACAAACTCTCGATCAATGAGAACGCGAGTGCCAAAATCACAACCACGGGAATGGCTTGCGCCGCTGTGGCCATATCGCCGGGCATAAAGAGCATTGGTACAAAAAAGATCATGGTGCTAATCACGGCGTACATCACCGGTTTAACTACGGAGCTAGCGCCCATTGCTGCCCCTTCGACCCCAGGGTAACCATTGGTCTGATGAGTATGTATGGCCTCGCCCACGATAATCGCGTCGTCAACCACGATCCCCAGAATCAGCAAGAAGGCAAATAACGAGATCATGTTTAAGCTGGTGCCGGTGTATTGCAGCACAAAAAAAGTGCCCATAAAGGCAACGCCGATACCCACGCAGACCCACAGCGCCAGTTTAGGGCGCAAGAACAAGAGCAGTACTAAAAAAACTAGACCCAACCCCCCGATGCCATTCTTCAGCAAAGTATCGACTCGACCCACAAAGGGGACGGACGAATCGCGCCACATCGTTAAACTCACCCCTTCAGGTAATGAGGGTCGTGTTCGATCTATCCACTCGTGAACAACTTCGCTGGTTCGTAGAGTTTGCGGATCGCTGGTGACAAATACCTCGAGTGCATGTGAGGGCTGCCCGTTAAAACGATTCTGAATATCGATGTCTGCAAAGCCATCTTGAACATTCGCCACGTCTCCAAGGGTGATATTGACCCCATCGGACTGCGTGATCAGCGGTATTTGCTCGAAGTCTGCTCGGCCATAAGCTTGGCCGCGGGTTTGTAATCGGATATCGCCCGATGCCGCTTTGATGGCACCAGCGGGGAGGTTTAAGGAAGAGCCGCGAATCGCATTAACAACGTCATTAAAGGTAATGCCATAACGCCTTAGCGTCTCTTCTGAGACCTCAATTGCCACCTCGTAAGGACGCGGATCTCTGAGTTCCACAATCGACACGTAGGGCTCGGAGGATAAGTCGTCACGCAGCCGTTCGCCGAGTATCTTGAGCTCACGCTCACTGATATCACCCGCAATATTCACCACAGCCATCAAGTGGCGATAGGCATTTTCGACCACCACAGGTCGCTCAGCGTCGCCTGGAAAGGTGTTAATGGCGTCGACTCGGGTTTTTATCTCTGCCGTCAGCTGTGACGTATCGTAGCCTTGAGCTGCTTCAATCAGGACAGTACCAAGGCCTTGCTGCGCAACCGAGCGTATCTCTTTGATGCCGCGCAAATCATGCACTGCTTCTTCGATACGCGCGCAAATTTGCTCTTCAACCTCACGCGGGCTAGCGCCGGGATACACCATCGACACTGAGACCGAATTGATTTCGATCTCGGGAAAGAATTGTTTATTAAGTGCAGGAATAGCGAGAGCGCCACCAATCAAAAGCAGGATCATGAGTAAATTAGCGGCAACAGGATTATCAATAAACCATCTTATTGCACCGTTCACTGAGCACCCCTCGCTACCAGTACAGGCGCACGTTCGGCAATCACTCGGGTTCCCAGTAAAACCGTGCTCGGCATCGACACAACAACCTCAAGCCCTTGCGGTAGATTGTTGACCCACGCTTCTCGGCCATCGCTGTGTAACAGCTGCACCGGGCGCTCTTGAACCAATTGCTGTTGGTCTACCCAACGAATGGTGCCATCCGTACGCACTGCTTGTCGTGGTAGTCGTGTGACATTGTTGATCATCTTGCCCTGAATTCGTGCAGAGACAAACAGACCGGGTGTAAGAGGGGGTTGCTCAGCATCATCGGTGAGCCCAAAGGGATCTGATACGGTTACGATGGCATAGTGAACGCGCGAGCGAGTATCGACGTCAGCACTCGTTCCAATCAACTGACCTGTCCACTCCCAGCTGGCTCCTGCCACCTGTGCCGCAATGGTGACGGGCTCAGGCGCCATTAAATCTGATTCCAGAACGCCCACATCTATGAGGGACAGCTGCCGATCGGTAAGCGGCAACTTAACGCGCATTTGATCGGTGGCGTAAACGTCAGCGACTGACATACCCACCCCAATATATTGCCCCAGATCTGCGAGCTTTTGACGGACTCGACCATCGAAAGGCGCTCGAATTCGCGTTTTATCGAGATCCTGCTCCGCTTTCTGAACTTCGAATTTAGCCGCCTCTAGGCTGGCTTTCGCGGCTGACAATTGAGGCTCTCGCAGGAACAAGGCGTTTGCAGACTCACTCCCTAAATCACGCCATTCGCGCTTTGCTTGGAGTGCACGTCCTTGCTCCTCTGCCAGGCGCTGCTCTGCCGCCGCCAACTGTGATTGAGCCCGCGCAAGAGCTAGCTGATACTGAGTGGCTTGAACCTCAAGCAAAATATCGCCCTTGCGAAAAAACCCCCCTTCCACAAAATTGTTGGAGACTTTTAATACCTGACCCGAAACTTCTGCGCTCAGTCGAGTCGCAATAGTGGGTTCCACCGTACCCTGCGTGGTTATCCAGAGTCGTTCTGATTGCGGCGAGGCCACTACCGTTTGCACTGGAATAGGTGGTGGCTCTGCCAACGCCATAGGCTCCGGTTTTGGCTTACCGGTTAAGATCTGAAAGGCGATACCAAACCCAACAACAACTACAATAACCGTTTGAATAAATCCTTTAAGACTCAGTGAGGCCACAACTAACATCCTATATCGCGGGGGGGCTAACAATACCTCATAAGTACGTTAAGCATCACCACATGGATGCGAGCTTAGCGAATAAATCAC
>CBFHJC010000183.1:0-3255 GCA_965656045.1 Aequoribacter sp. | reverse complement strand
CCCGCATGAGTCCGCCTGAGTCCCGATAAGAAGGCACCCACCCCCAGCACCGTACCGATATCTTCACCCAGAGTTCGAATATAAGTGCCTTTACTGCAGCGCACAGCGATGCGGGCTACTGGCTGCTCTCCGGGTTTGAAATCTTGAAGCACAAGGGAATAAATAGTGATCTGACGAGCGGCACGATCGATCTCAATACCCTGCCGAGCCAGCTTGTACAAGGGCTTACCGTCTTTCTTAAGTGCCGAGTACATCGGAGGAATTTGTGCGATCGGGCCTCGAAATCGATCTAAGGCCTGCTCGACGTTCTCCTGAGTCAGACCACTCGCATCACACTTTGTGAGGACCTCTCCTTCCGCATCTCCGGTAGATCGTGTTTCCCCGAAACACACGTCGGCAAGATAGGCTTTATCGGCATCCAATAAATACTGGCTGTATTTAGTGGCATCGCCGAAACAGATTGGCAGAACACCCGTAGCCAACGGATCAAGTGCACCCGTATGCCCTGCTTTCTGGGCATCGAGGGCACGCCGGCAGCGCTGTAGAACCGCATTAGAGGAGAAATCTTGAGGCTTATCAACAACCAAAATACCGTGTATGCGCTGGCCACGCTTACGCCGACCCAACCACTAGTCTCCGCTGGGATCTGGTTCGCTCGACAGGGCCTGATCAGCCGCTTTGGCCTGGCGAATCAAACCCTCTAAATGACGACCTCGGCCGACACTTTCATCGAAATGGAAACGCAGTGAAGGCACGATGCGAAGCGTAGAGTCTTTCGCGATATGGGCCCTCAAAAAACCCGCTGCCTTGTTGAGCACATCGGTGACCGGCTTCGCGGCCTCTTTGGAATCACACTCAAGCGCCGTAAAGTAGACCTTTGCGTGACTCAGGTCGCGGCTGACCTCGGCTCCAGTGACATTCACTTGCGCCACCCGGGGGTCGCGCATTTGAGTTTGAATCAGCTGGGCGAGCTCGCGTTGGAGCATATCGCCCACGCGCTCTGTTCGACTGTAGTCTTTTGGCATAGCGCGCTCTTATAGGGTCCTTGCGATTTCTTGAACCTCGAACACCTCAATAGAGTCTCCGACGCGAACATCGGTGTAGTTTTTCACACCGATACCACACTCAGTCCCGCTTTTCACCTCGCTCGCATCGTCTTTAAATCGACGCAGGGATTCGAGTTCACCTTCGTAAATTACGACGTTATCGCGCAGCACACGAATCGGTTTAGAGCGATACACAGTGCCTTCCGTCACCACACAGCCCGCAATAAGACCAAACTTGGGCGACTTGAAGACATCGCGAACTTCCGCAATGCCCACGATCTCTTCACGCAACTCAGGCGCCAACATTCCAGTGAGGGCCTGCTTGACGTCGTCGATCAGATCATAGATCACGTTGTAGTAACGCAAATCTACGCCTTCGGTCTCGACCAATCGCTTCGCAGCGTTATCCGCTCGCACGTTAAAGCCAAACATGACCGCACCACTCGTGATCGCGAGCGTAACATCGGTTTCGGCAATACCACCGACGCCGCCGGCGACAATGTTGACCTGGACCTCTGTGTTACCCAATTCCAGCAAAGCAGACTGAATGGCTTCGAGTGAACCTCGTACGTCGGCTTTTACAATCACATTCAAGATTTTCTTCTCGCCTGCCGTCATGCTCTCGAACATGTTATCGAGTTTAGCCGCTTGCTGTCGTTGTAAGCGATTCTCACGACTTTTATCTTGTCGGAAATCCGCCAGTTCACGAGCACGCTTCTCGCTCTCGACCGCTGCAAACTGATCACCTGCGTCAGGCGTACCATCTAAGCCCAGTATTTCGACTGGAATGCTCGGCCCGGCCTCATCAATCGGCTGCCCGTTTTCATCGAGCATCGCTCGCACGCGACCGTATTGCAGACCCGCCAATACAATATCTCCGCGCCGCAAGGTACCACTTTGAATCAGTAGTGAAGCGACTGGCCCACGACCTCGATCCAGTCGTGACTCAATCACAATACCTTGCGCAGGAACATCGCGCGCAGCTTGCAGCTCTAACAGCTCCGCTTGCAGCAACACTGCATCCAGCAGATCTTCGATACCTTCACCCGTGTGCGCTGAAACTGGAACAAACTGGGTATCTCCGCCCCATTCTTCGGGAATCACTTCTTTGGCGGACAATTCATTTTTAACGCGCTCAGGATCAGCGCCTTCTTTATCCATTTTGTTAACCGCAACAATGATCGGCACACCCGCGGCTTTCGCGTGGGCCACCGCCTCTTCTGTTTGTGGCATCACACCGTCGTCGGCGGCAACCACCAGAATGACGATATCAGTGCTCTTGGCACCTCGCGCACGCATCGCAGTAAAGGCAGCGTGACCGGGCGTATCAAGAAAGCTAATCATACCGTGGTCAGTCTTCACATGGTAAGCACCAATGTGCTGGGTAATACCGCCGGCTTCACCCGCAGCAACACCCGACTTGCGGATATAATCCAGCAGTGAAGTTTTACCGTGGTCAACGTGACCCATGACAGTGACCACCGGCGCACGTGGCTCGAGTGTCCCATCGTGCTGAGACAGTGTCTGCTCGAGCTTCTCTTCGAGCGCGTCAGCACTTATGAGTTTGGGCGTATGACCCATCTCTTCAACCACCAAGATGGCAGTATCTTGATCGATCATCTGATTAATGGTCGCCATAACGCCGAGCTTCATCAACTCTTTGATCACGAGACTCGCCTTGACCGACATTTGCTGCGCCAAACCGCCAACAGCAATAAAATCTGCGATTTCAACCTCGTAAACGATTTTCTCGGTGGGCATTTCAAAACCGTGTTTATTATCTGCTCCACGCGCTTTTTTACGACCACCTCGACGACGCATAAAGCCATCTTCAGCGGCATCGATATCCGACAAGGACATGTGTCGTTTTTTACCCCGACCACCAATCGAATCCTTGTTCAAACGAGCGCCCTTCTTGCGAGGCGTAGCTTCTTTTTCTTCGACCGGCGCCTCATGCAAGCGCTTAGGCTTGGGCTTATCGCTTTCTTTCTGACCACCCGCTTTGGCATCTCGAGCAGCAGCTGCGGCTTTTTCAGCCTGTTGCGCTTTCGCGATCGCGGCTTCTTCCGCCTCGCGTTCTTTTTTCTCGCGCAACAATTGCTCGCGCGCTAGCTCTTCCTGCTTCCGACGCAGCGCAGCACGCTGTCGAAGCACTTCAGGATCAACATCACCCTCGGGCTCTGAATCCTCGGAATCAACCGACTCATCG
>CBFHJC010000182.1:0-3343 GCA_965656045.1 Aequoribacter sp. | reverse complement strand
CGTTGATAAAAAAGACGACGCTATCGCCGTCGGTGTGACCGGCACTGAAGTGCTCGACCACAATGGCCTCGCCGTTGGCATAGAGGCTGAACTGATTACTGAACGTCATTACTGGCAATGCTTCGGGCGGCGAAGGTGGAAAAACCACCCCGAGCGCCTTGTTATCAAGACCTTCTTGCATGCGCTTACGAACATTATTATGCGCGATGACGGTCGCGCCCTCCTCGGCCCAATAGCTGTTACCGCCCGTGTGATCCTGATGCCAATGCGTGTTAATCACATACTGGGGAGCGCTAAAATCTGCCCCCATGACTTCGTCGATCGCGGTCTGATAGGCGGTCACCATATTGGGATAATCATCGTCGATCATCACTGCGCCGTCGTCTCCGACGGACAGGACGACGTTACCGCCACGACCTTGCATCAAATAGAGTGAGTCAGTCAGTGCGGTGGTAGAGACCGTTTGTGCGCTCGCGATAGTGGATCCGAGACAAACTGCGAACACTATTAGTACTAGCTTCATACTGATCTCCTGTTGTTATAGATGTGATGATGCAATTACGCATCTAAATCAGGAATAAGATCATCTTTTAACTGCTCGATGCGATCTTTTAGCCGTAATTTTTCTTTCTTGAGCCGCTGCAACAAAATTTGATTCTGATAGGGATTGGCTTGCAACTCGAGAATTTTCTGGTCTAAAGCACGGTGCTGCCGCTGCAATTCTAGCAGCCGCATCTCTGGCGTAAGCTCCTGATTGGCAGCGTTACTGATATCGGGTGGTTTGCGACTAAAGGGCATACTGGCGTCTCTCAATGCTCGCTCTACATTACCCCCAGTCTCACCGCATAACAAGTGGGCTAGGCCCTCTTCGTGCAGGTAAAATTGGCACAAGGCTTGAGTCTTCGGTCGGAAGCAAGCACACTGATGCCATAATAATGAGGGACATTTATGACGCGACATACTCACCACCGAGCCTGCCATTTATGCGAGGCGATCTGCGGACTCATCATCGAAACTGAAGGCGAGCAGATCTTGTCCATCAAAGGGGATAAAAACGACCCTTTAAGCCGCGGTCACATTTGCCCCAAGGCAGTCGCACTGCAGGATATTCATAATGATCCCGACCGCTTGCGTCAGCCCGTTAAAAAAGTACGCCACGCCGATGGCTCCGTTACACATGAACCGATCGCCTGGGATGAGGCGCTAGACAAAGCAGCGGCCGCCATGGCAGATTCTATCGAGCGCTATGGTGTCAACAGCGTCGGCGTCTACATGGGTAATCCAACCATTCACAACTACGGCATGATGACGCATCAAGGCGCGCTCTTTAAGCTGATTCGCACCAATAATCGATTCTCGGCAACGTCGGTCGATCAGTTGCCTCATCATTTGGCATCGATGTGGCTCTTTGGCCACAAACTCATGTTCCCAATTCCCGATATCGATCGATCCAATTACTTTTTAATGCTGGGCGGAAACCCTCTGGCCTCGAACGGCAGCATCTGGACCGTACCTGATATCAAGCAACGTATTAAAGATTTCAAAGCGCGAGGCGGACAGCTGATTGTGCTCGACCCGCGTCGCACTGAAACAGCCGAAGTGGCCACTGAGCATCATTTCATTAAGCCCGGCACAGATGCGCTTTTTATTATGGCTCTGCTGCATGTGATTTTCAGGGATGGCTTAGTGAACATGGGTAAGCTGGCAGAGTTTACCGACGGTATCGAGCACGTCGCTGCCGCTGTAGAGGCATTTACGCCCGAGCTCGCAGCGCAACATACTGGCATCAGTGCCGCGACCGTAGAGCGCATTGCGCATGATTTTGCGAGCTCACCCGCTGCTATTTGTTATGGTCGCATGGGTGTTTCGGTACAGCGATTTGGTGCGCTGAATCAGTGGGCCATTCAAGTCATTAATACTGTGACTGGCAATATCGACCGGGAAGGTGGCTCGATGTTCACTCTGCCAGCAGTGGATCAGGTTCGCAATACCGGCCCTGGTGGTTTCGGTCGCCATCGGTCACGCCAACGCGGCCTCCCCGAATTCGACCGCGAACTGCCGTCTGCTGCACTTGCAGAAGAAATCACCACCCCTGGTGAAGGTCAGATCAAAGTCTTGTTTACCGGCGCGGGCAACCCCGTGCTATCAACTCCCAATGGTCGTAACCTTGACGCGGCGCTCGAGCAACTCGACTTCATGATCTCACTCGACCCTTATTTGAACGAAACGACACGTCACGCTGACATTATTCTGCCGCCCACTTCGCCCCTAGAGCACGATCACTACGACCTCGGCTTCCATGTCAATGCGATGCGAAACACAGCGCGCTACAATCCGGCGGTATTCGAAAAACCCGAGGCCGCACTGCACGATTGGGAGATTTTTGTTGGCTTAGGCGAACGAGTTGCAGCGCGGCTCGGTCTTGAAGCACCTAAGCGCATTCCGCCGCACATGATAATTGATGCAGGAATCAAGGGTGGGCCCTACGGCGAGGGTACAGAGCTCAATCTGTCGCTGCAATCTCTCATAGACACCCCCTCTGGTATCGACTTGGGCGAGTTGCAGCCCCTTTTACCCGATCGTCTGCAGACCAAAGACAAACGCATTAACTTGGCAACACCGGAACCACTCTCAGATTTACCACGCCTGTTGGCAGAATTTTCTGAATCAGGATCAGATAGCTCGCCCTTTCAGTTAATCGGTCGCCGTCACGTGCGCGACTGTAACTCGTGGATGCACAACTATCATCGTTTAGTGAAAGGCAAGAATCGCTGTACCCTCATGATGCATCCTGAAGATGCCGCGACGCTCAAACTGGACGATGGGGCCCTAGTCTCTGTGGCGTCTCGAATTGGCCAGATCGAGGCCTCACTGGAAATTACCGACCAAGTCATGCCCGGCGTAGTCAGCTTACCGCACGGTTATGGACACGACCGCGCCGGAATTCGCATGGATACGGCCATCGCCCACAAGGGCGTGAGCTGTAATGATGTTACCGATCACGAGTATCTCGATGAGCTCAGTGGCAACGCGGCTGTTAATGGCGTGCCGGTGTCGGTATCGGCTGCTTAAGGCCGCCTGAGTGATTAATGCGCCCTGGCGTTCGTCATCAGCATCTATCGATTGTTGTTGGTGCCATAAGTGCCAGATAATGCACTGGGCCCTACTAACAAGCACCAATTAACCGCCACCGAGAATATTTGAATGTATCCTTTAATCGTCACAGCAAGAGAGCTTCCAGCGACGTTCATTTCAGCGCTCAGCGCGATGGCCGAGGTGCGTGTATTTGACGCCACTATGCCGCAAGAGAGCCTACGTGACGCTCGAATTTGGTTAGGCACAG
>CBFHJC010000181.1:0-3390 GCA_965656045.1 Aequoribacter sp. | reverse complement strand
ATCCCACATCGGTCGATAAACTCGTGTACACCCTGCTCGCTGATTATCGCGGCTCGATATCCGCTGAACATGGCATTGGTCTGACCAAGAAACCGTACTTGCCGCTTTCCAGAAGCGACACAGAAATCAAAATTATGCGCCGCATCAAACAGGCCTTAGACCCTAAAAATTTGCTCAATCCTGGCAAGGTATTTGACGAATGAAACCCTGGTATCTCGGGCTATTGCTGATACTTTGTTGCACGCCTGCCGCATTCGCCTATGAAGGTCCACAAGAGATTGGCCCAGCCTGGGTTTGGACTGTTCAAGGGGATTATAAAACCATCAAGAGCGATGTTTTAGATGCTATCCAGGCCAATGGATTAGTGGTGTCATATGAAGCTCACGCAGCCAACATGCTGGCTCGAACGGCAGAAGCTGTCGATACATCCCATCAGATTTATGATCAGGCTGAGACCTTGCTCTTTTGCAAAGCGGATCTGAGCCACCAGCTCGCCGCGCAAAATCCGCACAATATCGTGTTGTGCCCCTATGGCATCAGCCTGTATTCGCTGGTAGAGAACCCCACTGAAATTTTCGTGAGCATTCGCCTGCCCGCGCTAGAAGTGGCGGCCTACTCGGAAGTGCATAATTTGCTCGAGAAGATTATCTCGGAAGCCCTAGAGTGGTATCAGTAAACGACTGAGCTCGGGGCGCTAGCCCAAGGAGCCCACGTAGTCATCGATACCGGGGTTACCCTGAACGCCTTTTAGAATCGGAGTTTCCAGTTTCTCGATCGTGACTGTTTTGGCGGCGCGCAGATAATCCGCTACGACATCCCAGACCGGCGCCCCGGGTGACTCAGAGCCTACTGTTGCCCACCCTGCCACTCGATATGTTTTGTTGGCCTCGATCCGCTGCCCATTTGCCAAAGTCATGTCACTGATTCGCGCATCCATCTCGGCCGACGGCGTCATGGCATAGTTCAAGCCGCCTGTTCGCACCATATCGCCCCCTTGCTGATAGTAGGGATCGGCATTGAACAAGTTATCCGCCACGCTCTCAAGAATCATCTTGAGCTCTGAGCCCGGCATATCGCGAACATAGGTTTCAGGATACGTCATACACGTTTGATCGAGCAGTCGATCCATCGTGATCGTGTCGCCGGGCAATACCGTAGTACCCCAGCGGAATCCGGGCGACAGCGCAATTTCAGCATCGAGCTCTTGCCGCAGCGCATCGCAAATCAACTGATCGAAGGTGCCATTAAAATTGCCGCGCCGGTACAACAGCGAATCAGCCATCGCGAGAGGCTCATCTAGAACCGCTTTAAAGGGCGCACGAACTTGCTCAATAAAAGCAGCCATTTCGGGATCAGGTGCCAGCATCTCTGAAAACACGGGCAGTAAGCGGTAACGATAGCCTTTCATGCGGCCCTTACCTAAATCCAAATCCAACACACCCACAAATTTGCCATTCGACCCGGCGTTGGTGACTACTGTGACACCGCCTGAGTTCGTCACTTCGACCGGCACTGGCACGCCATCATGGGTATGACCGCCCAAAATGACATCGATACCGCTCACTTGCGAGGCCAGTTTAAGATCAACATCCATGCCGTTATGAGACAACAACACCACGGCATCCACGTTCTCGTTCGCTCTGATATCGGCGACTAACTCAGCCAATTCGCTCTCGCGGATTCCGAACGTCCAGTTGGGAATAAAACGCTTCGGATTGGCGATGGGGGTATAGGGAAAAGCCTGTCCGATTACCGCAACACGATGCTCGCCAAGGGTGCGAATATCGTAAGGCTTAAAGATATGGCCAGTCATGTCATCGTACATCGGCACACCATCGAATATCGCATCGTCGGTGGCGTAGGTGTTTTGCGACACAAAGGTGCCATTAAACAGCTCTATGTTCCGGTGCACTTCCTCTTCTAAATAAGTAAATTCCCAATGGCCCGTCATGATATCGACACCCAAGCGGTTGGTGGCCTCGACCATGTCTTGCCCCCGAGTCCACAAAGCAGTGCCTGATCCCTGCCATGTATCTCCGCCGTCTAAAAGCAGGCTGTGGCCATCGGGTACCGAGCCGCGCAACTGATCGATTAGTGTCTTAAGATGGGCAAACCCGCCCACTTTACCGAATCGGGCCGCAGCTTCTTCGAAATTTAAGTACGTTAGGGCATGAGAGTGCAGAGGATCCAAGCCGCCCAGTTCATTCAATAAATTTTTGCCGACTTTATGAGGCCAGCGGTTAAATGCCGAACCCAAACCCAGATTCACGTTTGGTTCTCTGAAGTAAACAGGCTGCAGCTGAGCGTGGGTATCGGTAATGTGGAGCAATCGCGCGCTGCCATATGAGGGGATCTGATAGAGCTCTGCAGCCGACTTCGACCAAGCTCGTGCTGTCAGTCCAAGACCCAGTCCAGCAGCACTCATTGCCGCACTCGATCGCATCAGCAAATCGATAAACTCGCGTCGGTTCATACCCACTCCTGCTATTTTAGTGTTGGCACTCGGGCTTGCCACGCGGTTTGTTCGGTAATAGCTTGCTGCATTGCCGCTCGAGCTGTCTTGATCGCCCTTTGAGCATTCTCGCTCGCCCGCGCACAATCGCCTGCGGCAATCTCGGCCTCAGCGGCTTCCAAATGATCCTGAGTAGCGCGCCACGCAAACCCTAGGGCATCGACCTCTTGATAGGCCTGTTGCCCCTCTTGCAGCAGTTCAGATGCCGCCTCGCACTGAGCATGTGCCTTAGGCACCAATGCCACGATGAGCGCGACAAATACAAAAAAAGTTTTCATGTTGGCCCCGTATTATTTATCTTCTATGGCTCGAATCACTTACGAGTGCTGGGTCCGTTGAGCGGCAAGCCCTGACTCATATAGGTCATGAAGTATTCCAAGTTGCGATATTCTGCGCTCTGCGGTTCGAACGCTTTCGCTTTGACTTGGTCATTACACTCCATAAATCGCTTATGCAAAGGCCCCACGGCACTCCACTTTAATCGATAGGCAGGCCAGTGTGTTACGTGTCCATAGGTCGAGCTGAGACGCTCGGCACGCAAAAGATTCCCTGCAGTATCGACATGGCATGAGCTGCACGAAAAGTTCAACTGGCCTCTGCGCTGATAGTAAAAGGCTTTCCCTGCTTCATAGGCGGCGAGCGCCTCTGGCTGATCGGGCACTTCAATATCAATGAGCTCGTCACGAGATTCATAGGCAATAAACGCGGTGAGCGCAGCCATTTCCTCACCCATATAATCCAAGGGCTCTTCACCGTTGGCCTCGCGACACTGATTGATTGCAAGATCGAGTGTCACGACCTCGGCGGTAGCGTCATCCCAGCGGGGATAGTGCTGTTTGATGGCCGTGCTATCGCCAAAACAATCACTGTAAGACTTC
>CBFHJC010000180.1:0-3432 GCA_965656045.1 Aequoribacter sp. | reverse complement strand
CAAGATGGAGCGCTCGAGGTTGAAGGTGTTCATCATTACGGTTCTGCAACTATGCAACCGGAGTCTCCACATTATGCGGATCAGGCAGAGAATTTCGCCGCTGAGAGAACGCATCCCCCATTGTTCACTCGCGCTCAAAGAGAGGCGGCAGGCAACATGAGGCGTTATCAGCCATGATCGCGGGGATAGGAATATTCATTGATCGTGGTATGATGCCCAATAATGCTAATACAGGGGCTTGACAAGCATGATGTTTGGAAAGCGGTCACAAGAAAAATCGGTGCAAGAGCTTACCCGGTCCGAGAAGATTTCGGGCGGAGAGACGAGTGCTAGACGGTTTACTAAAGGAGCGGCAGCAGTGATAGGGTCAACCGTAAAAATTAAAGGCGAAGTTCAGAGTGAAGAAGACCTAGTAGTAGATGGTCTTATTGAGGGTACCGTGCTACTGAAAAATAATGAGCTGGTTGTCGGTTCATCAGGACGTGTACACGCAGATGTCAAAGCGAAATCAGTGAAGGTCGATGGTGAGCTACACGGTGATGTAGAAGCTGGCGAACGCATAGTGATCACTGCTAACGGTGTGATGCGCGGCAATATTCAGGCACCCAGAGTTATTTTAGAAGACGGTAGCAAGTTCAAGGGCAGTATCGATATGGACGAGGCGGCGCCGAGCAAAAGTTTTGGTGTTATCAGTAAGCCTGAGTCGAGTGCCGATTCTGATGCTGGCGCGTCATAGCGCAGCGTAAACCGGAGTAGCTAAGGGTGTCATCGGTGGCGTCAGTCCACTCACAACGTGATAGTGACGGTACACTTGTCACCAGCGTTTTAATTGACACCGTTTTGCCGATTCATCATCAAGAGCGACCTTCCAAAATCCTTGAGTTTGGGTCTGGTCACAGCGATACCATAGATTTTCTGCAGCAGTCGTTCTGGGGGCGTTACACGATTCTCAGTGCGATTGATGACGCCTCCGAAATCAACCAACTGTTATCTCAAGAAGAAGTGTCACCGGTCGAGAGAGATGATCGTATTCTTGAAACACTTGAGCCCGCGTTGGGTCAGGCCTACGATTTAGTCCTTTTGTGGGATTTTGCCGCGTACTTTTCCGAGTCCAATTTGAGTTGGCTTGATCGTTTGTTAGATCAGTTTGTTACAGACAGTGGTGCTGTTCATGGATTCCTCTGTCACAATACGACGCGTCATTTGTTTGCTAAGCACTGGGGTGTGCACGATCGGGAACATCTGATCTGCGAAGATCGCTCGGGCGTTCTGCCATACCAACACCAGCGTTTGAAGTTCACGCGAAATTTGAGCTCGTTCGCGATTGAGAAAAGCGTTCTTCTCAAAGATGGCCGACTCGAGGTCGTGCTGAGGCGAAAATCTGAGTTATAGTCTCAGCCCGTAGCGTTGACTCAAATAGTGGGCAATGCCGTCATTATCGTGATGGCCGATAATACCGGTCGCGATCTCGAGTAGTTCTGGTTTGGCATTATCGGGCGCATAACTTTCATCGGCGCACTCGAACATGGTGACATCATTATCGCTGTCGCCAAAGCAAATCACACGGTCTGCACCTAGCTGCTGTTTCAGCTCTTTTACGGCTGCACCTTTATTCCCTTCGCAGTGGTGTACATCGAGCCAGTAAAGATCCCGGCCCTCAAACGCTGGACCACCATAGGCTAACAAATGTGGCTCTAAGGCAATTTGTTCAATGATTGTTTCAATCGCACGTTGCGACCCGAGTCCGCTGAAGTTCGCAATTGGTGCGTGGGGCGGTATTTCATTCAGAGGTCGTACCGCTTCACCACGTTCGCGTTCAATATAGGCAGCAAGTTTTTGCTCGTAATCTTTGAGTCTGGCTGAATGATAAACACCATGATACGAGCCGTTCTCGAAAGTGTGAACAAAAGGGCTGACATCGGCGCTAGTGAACGCTAATAGAATATGTGCGATTTCGTCTTGGGTGAGTAAACATTGCCTCGAGTACGCGTCAGATTCGGGATCCCAAATCAATACGCCATTTTTGACTATGTGGGGTTGAGTGAATCCGTGATCTTTGAGGACTGATTGGGCGCCATGCAGTGATCGCCCAGTCGCGACTGTGTATGCGACGCCCAAGTCCGTTAAGCCGCGCAGTACGCTAGCGGTGTAATCTGAAATGGTCGAATTCGCACTTAGTAAGGTGCCATCCAAGTCAAACACTAAAAGATCAGACATACGGCTCTCAGTTTAAACGTTGTAGTCTTAATACGATTGAGGCGCCCGAGGTCGGCGCATTGCACCTGCCTCGGGTCATAGTTTCGAGCGCTGGGGTTGATTCCCTCAACCTTGTTGCTCAGCGATCCAATCATCAACCAAAGACTCCAACACAGCCAGTGGAAGAGGGCCTTGTCTTAGTATTAGATCGTGGAACTCGCGGATATCAAACTGGTCTTGAAGGCTGGCGCGAGCCTTTTCTCGGAGCGCCAAAATTTTAATCATCCCAACTTTGTACGCGGTTGCCTGAGAGGGCATCACAATATAACGCTCAATGGCTTTTACAATGTCAGACTCTGGATTTGGGGTGCTGACCTTCAAGTAATCGATGGCTTCTTCACGGGTCCACTTTTTGGCATGAAGACCGGTATCTACTACCAGACGGCACGCACGCCAGAGCTCCATGGCCAAGCGACCGAAATCGCTGTAGGGATTTTGGTACAGCCCAATTTCTTTAGGAAGCAGCTCCGAATAAAGGCCCCAACCCTCGGTATATGCGGTGTAACGGCCGTATTTCCTAAATTGTGGCATTCCTTCAAGTTCTTGCGCGATTGCGATCTGCATGTGATGTCCTGGAATACCCTCGTGATAGGCAAGTGCTTCCATTTGATAGACGGGCATCGCCTCCATAGCGTAAAGATTGGCATAGTAAGTTCCAGGACGAGAGCCATCTGGGGCTGGGCTCTGATAGAACGCCTTGCCAGCCGATTTTTCTCGAAAGGGCTCCACTGCTTTTACGATTAGGTCCGCTTTAGGTTTGGTGATGAATAATTCGTCGAGGCGAAGTTTCATGTCGTCGATCCAAGCGGTTGCTTCGTCAAGGTATCGCTGCTTGCCCTCGGGGGTGTTGGGATAGTAGAACTGTGGATCGCTGCGTGTGAATTCGAAGAAATCTTGCAGATCTCCCTTAAAATTCACCGCCGCCATGATGTCTTTCATTTCAGCGTGGATTCGCGAGACTTCGGCTAGCCCGAGTTCATGAATCTCGTTCGCATCCATTGTGGTGGTTGTGGTTCGAGCAAGAGCTCGATTATAGAATGCTTCGCCGTCTGGCAGCTTCCAAGCACCTGCACGGGTATCGGCTTGCGTCTCAATATTTTCTACCGTTTTCGCCAGCGCGGCGAAAGCGGGTCCGACTGAACGTGTCAAAGCGTCAGTCGCTGCCGCGATAAGCTC
>CBFHJC010000179.1:0-3456 GCA_965656045.1 Aequoribacter sp. | reverse complement strand
CCGTCAATCATATGAAAGACGAAGCCGCTAACTTTCCTGATCCAGCCGATCGCGCAACGCAAGAAGAAGAGTTTAGTCTTGAACTCAGAACCCGTGATAGAGAGCGTAAGCTTATCCGCAAGATCGATCAAACTATGGAACGTATCAATCAGGATGATTACGGCTACTGTGATGCCTGCGGCATCGAGATCGGCATTAAGCGTCTAGAGGCACGTCCAACCGCCGAACTCTGCATCGACTGTAAAACGCTGGCAGAAATTAAAGAGAAACAAGAGAAAGGCTAGCCGCCTATGGCGATAGCATCGAATGCGCCACGGCCCTATTGCGGCCGTTTTGCTCCATCGCCTTCCGGTCCACTGCACTTGGGCTCTCTCGCTACAGCCCTCGGAAGCTACTTCGATGCCAAAGCGCACGCCGGTCTCTGGTTGCTGCGGATCGAGGACATCGATCCACCAAGAGAGCAAGCCGGCGCATCCGAACTGATCTTAACGGCGCTGGCAGCACATGGCTTAAAGTCATCTCAACCGACTTTCTGGCAGCACCAACACACTGAACGCTACCAAAAGATCTGCAATTCTTTCCTGGCTTTGAAACTCGCCTTTTATTGTGATTGCTCCCGGCAACAACAAGATCATCGAGGTCGCTGTATCAACGACTGCCAAAGCCGCGCACTAAACCCCAACGGCCGCAATCTCAGGGTGCAACTCCCCACCACGGATTTAGACTTCACGGATCGCATCCACGGGCCAATAACGGCACCAATAGAAAGCTTCGACAACGCCATTATTTGGCGCAAAAACGGTCTGCCCTCTTATCTTTTAGCCGTCGTCGCAGATGATATCGCTGCTGGGATCACCCATGTCGTAAGAGGCGAGGATCTACTCCACGATACACATCGACAGCTTGCTCTGTATCGGCTGCTAAATGCAACGCCGCCAAAATATGCCCATTTGCCCTTGGTAACTCACGCCGACGGCCATAAGCTCAGCAAACAAACAGGTGCCGCACCCATCGATCCCACCTGCGCTAACATGAATATCCGCCAGGCGCTGTCCTGGCTTAGACCCGACTGGGATCTTCCGGGGCCCGATGCCTCGGTCGACGAATTACTGGCGTTCGGACTAGAGCAGTGGTCTGTCCCAGAGTAGTTGCAAAATCACACAACTGTCATAGACTCGAGGCTTTCTTGAATGGGGATACAGTATGCAAGGTGTTAGAGGTCTGCTACTGATCATTGGGTTGCTGTTCCTATTCTTCCCAACTCTGAGCACGTGGCTGTTTCAAGCGGATGCAAGCTGGTTTAGACCCCACCTTTTTGCTGCAGGACTGATCTTAGTCAGCTATCTAACGCAGCTCGAGAAGCCTTCAGATGAGCTATAGTCTGTGGCAAGCTTTGGTGGCCGTCATCGGGTACTTAAGTATCTTATTTGGTGTCGCTCACGCGGCTGATCGCGGATGGATAAGTAAGCGGATTACGGAACACCCCGCCAACTATGTTCTATCGTTGGGCGTTTTCGCCGGCGCCATGGCAACGAACGGAGCTGTTGAACTCGCTCACTCCGAAGGGTATGGCGCACTCACCTACTTTTTAGGGGCAACCATCGCCTTTTTAGCCAGCGCGTTAATTCTATTTCCAGTGCTCCGCTTGTGCCGAATTTATCAACTCAGCTCGCTCGCTGATTTACTCACATTCCGGTTCCGCAGCGAGTTCGTTGGCGCTGGCATCACCATCGCCATGTGTCTAGCTCTGCTCCCCTTCTTTGCGCTTCAAATTCAAGCCGTCGCGGATAGCATCCACATCATTGCCTCGGGCGCTGGTGGCTATGGCCTAGAGAGCGAAAGACATGATGGGTTGGCGTTTTTGTTTTGCCTGATCGTCATCGTCTTTGCGATTCTATTTGGTACTCGGAATCCACTGTCTAAAAGCCGTAATACTGGGCTCGTCACCGCTATTGCCTTTGAATCCCTTATCAAGTTGTTGGCCCTGACAGCGGTGGGCGTCATGGTGGTATGGCAGGTGTTTGGAGATTACTCCGCTTTTAACGCTTGGTTCGAAGATAATCGGCTCGCGCTGATACCTCAACAGCGTGCCGATGGCCACGAAACGACGCGAACCGCACTGATGCTCTTCTTTGCCAGCACGGTCTGCATGCCACACATTTTTCATATGATCTTTGCAGAAAACCCCAAAGTCGAAGAACTTCGGACCGCCTCGTGGGCCTTACCGGTCTACCTGATTGCGCTGAGTCTACCGATATTACCAATTGCATGGGCCAGTCTGGCTACCGCTCAACCACTCCCTGCCGAATACGCGATGCTCGGTGTGGGTGTCGAAGTACAATCGCCGGCCATATTGACGCTCGCTTTTATCGCGACTTTATCAGCAGCGAGTGCCACTTTGATCGTGTCGACCTTAGCGTTATCGAACATGTGCCTCAAGCATCTCATTCTGCCGCTGAATATCGTGCGCATGGACAAAGAGCTCAATATCTATCGCCAACTCATATGGATTCGAAGATTCCTCATAGCAGTTCTTATTTTGGCCGGCTTCGGCTCTTTTCTGCTCATAGCGCACAGAGAAACACTAGCGCAGCTGGGTTTGATTGCCTTTGTCGGTACCGCACAATTTTTACCCGGCGTTATTGCCTCTCTCTATTGGCCTAAAGCCAATAAAATTGGACTTTTAGGGGGTGTCACCTCTGGCCTTGTGGTGTGGGGGCTGCTGTTACTGATTCCCATGGTGCTGGGTGAGTCGGTCGTGAATTTAGACTGGCTCGAGCTTCAGGGTCTTGATACCACCATGGCAACTACCTTGTCGCTCGCTATTAATATTCTTGTTTTCGCGGCTCTGTCGGTACTTCTGCCCGCCTCAGACGATGAGCGAATTGCGGCCGAGATTTGCTCGATGGATGATCTAAGTCGGCCAGTGAGACAAACGCTTGAATTGAAGAATCCACAAGAGTTTATCGATCGCCTGGCCGCAGGGCTCGGCAGAAAAACAGCAACTGCCGAGGTCGAGCGGGCTCTGAAAGAGCTCCGTTTCAATGAGCGTGAATCTCGACCCTACGCATTGCGAAGGTTGCGTGGTCGAGTGGAAGCCAATCTTTCCGGCTTACTCGGCCCCTCTGTTGCGCACAGCCTCGTCAACCAATACTTACCCTACAGCGCGGGCTTATCTCACAGTGGCGACGACATCAACTTGATTGAGTTACAGCTAGACCGAGCCCAAATTCAATTCACCGGTCTTGCCGCCGACCTGAACAACTTGCGACAACATTATCGCGAAACATTAAACACACTCCCGATCGGTGTCTGCTCCTTAGGCAATGATGGCGAGATTCTGCTGTGGAATCTGAGTATGGAAACCATGACAGGGATCAAGGCCAATGATGTCCTGGGCTCTCTCATTACCGAACTAGCTGAGCCTTGGGGCTCGATACTTAGCCAATTTAGCAA
>CBFHJC010000178.1:0-3461 GCA_965656045.1 Aequoribacter sp. | reverse complement strand
GTTTATGATGAGCTTGGCGTGGACCGAGTCGACTCAGATCGGATCAGAAATATCGTGGTCTTGGGGATCAATACTTACGGCTGGACTTTTATTAACCGGAAACAGTCCGTTCCAGATCCTATGCCTTATGTGTCGCTTATCGCTCCGTCGGGTGACAATTGGACCTACGGAGAGCCTCAGGATGACAATTGCATTGAGGGTTCGGCATCAGCCTTTGCGCAGGTGGTCACCCAAACGCGGCATGTCAGTGATACCGATATTGTGTACCGAGGGTCGCATGCTGAGCAGTGGATGTTGCAAGCACAGTGCTTCGCGGGAGCCCCAAACCCAGTGCCTGAACCCGGCAGTCGCCGCAAGCAGTAGGCAGCTTGCTCGCAGGTGGCCCTGCGAGCACTGAGTCAAGCGTTACCAGAGATACGGAATAAGGGCTTTGCGCTCTTTCGGGTACTCGTCGAAATTTTTGATAAACCACTTGTGGGTGTAGAACGCTCGTGGCGCAAGGTTCCCCACCGTAATTGCGAGCACGAAAACGGCGCCCAGATTCCAGGTCATGATTGCAAAGCCTGTGAATGACAGAATCTCCCCCAAATACTGCGGGCAGCTCACCCACTTGAACATGCCACCGTAGGGAATCTTATATCTTGGCGCACTTGGGTCGGGTGTCTTGGAGCGCAAGTTGCGTAAGATGGTATCGGAATGAATGTTGAGTGCGAAACCGAAGATATAAATCATAATGCCGATGATGAAGCGAGGGTCACTGAACCAAGACAGCGTATATTGCGTTCCAACATTGGCAATATACTCGGCGTTAAAATAACCATGCAAAAACAGTGTCACCCAGCCTGCTATGACGACATTCAATGAAAATGTCGAACTCGCACCCGGCTGCACCCGCATCAAAAGAGGCGTGATAAGAGCTCGGTTGCTGTAGTGGATCATCCAGATCGCCAAAAAAAACAGCGGGACCGTCTCGCCCGAGTTGGCACCCATGAAAAAGACGACCGGGAATACAATCAGACCCGGCAGCTCCATTAGGATCCAGCCCGTTTTAGAGTGCAGCTTAATGCCTTTAGCTCGGCTACCCCCACCAAATCGACCGCCATAGGCAGCTGTTCCGAACAGGCTGCTTACAAAAATAAGCAGCGCATATAAAAAACCGATGATTAATAGCGTGTCGTAAAGCGTGTTCCCGGTATACCACTGCATAGCTGTGCCTTTTAGAATACTTATAAAATCGAGGGATAATTTACCGCACCTGCTATGCTCGCGTAACACACATTCGGACTATGGCTGTTTCGAGCGTCGACACAGACTGTGGCTATCGTCCAAATGAGGGCTGATCTGCAGATCTAAAGTGAGTAAGGTCGAGATACAAAGTGAGTCTTATTCCGAACGACAGAGTTAGAGTAAAAATGGGCGCAGATAAAACCAAGCCAATGCGAGCCAAAGACGTCGTTCGATGGGATGTTGAGGTCGATGTGTTAGTCGCCGGATTTGGGGCTGCTGGCGCGTGTGCGGCGATCGAAGCGTGCGATCTTGGTTGCGACGTGCTGCTCGTCGAAGCGGCATCTGCCGCGGGTGGCTCAACCGCGCTGTCGTCTGCTGAGCTCTACCTAGGGGGTGGGACTCGAATTCAAAAAGCGCTCGGCTATCACGATACGGCCGATGCGATGTACGACTATTTGATGGCGTCTAATGCGCCACAAGCCTGTCCTGAGAAAACTCGTCTTTATTGCGAGCAGGGTGCTGAACACTTGCAATGGCTTGAGGATCAGGGCGTCCCTTTTAAGGAGTCGGAGTATCCTCATCGCGCGATGATGGCGCTGACTGATGACTGTCTTCTTTACACCGGCAGCGAAAAAGCGTGGCCGTTTTCGAATATTGCGCCACCTGCACCGAGAGGTCATAACTTGGCCGTAGAGGGCGATAACGGCGGACCACTTTTCATGAGGATCTTAGAAAATGCCGTCCGCGATCGAGGTATTGAAGTACGATGTGAAACGCGTGTTCTCCGACTCATCGTTGATGACGGTGCCGATGATCCGGTAGTGTGCGGTGCGGTCATCCGGCAGGACATGCAGGAGCACCGAGTCAAAGCACGTCGCGGCGTGATCTTGTGCTGTGGCGGGTTTGTGATGAACGAGGCCATGGTGAAGCAGTACGCACCGGAGCTGATGAAAGCCACCGTACCCATTGGTAATCCCAACGATACAGGGACAGGTATCCAGATGGGTCTGAGTGTCGGCGCCGCCGCAATTAATATGCACGAGGGTTTTGTTAGTTTGCCCTATTATCCGCCTGCGAGCCTGACCTTTGGCATCTTAGTGAATGCTCAGGGGCAGCGTTTTATTAATGAAGATGCTTACCACGGGCGGGTTGGCGCAGCGGTGCTCAAGCAGCAGGGTGGCCCCGTCTACTTTGTGATGACAGTCGACGATTACGAGGGTTATGAAACACAGTCCTACTTGGGGGCACCGATTGCAGGAACAGGTGAAACGATTGAAGAGCTCGCGCTCGAGCTAGATCTGCCCGAGGGGCAGCTCCAACGGTGCCTCGATACGTACAACTATTTTGCGTTAAATGGATCAGATCCGCTGTTTCACAAACAAGGCGAATGGTTGAAGCCAATAGAGGGTCCGGTGGTGGCACTGGATTGCACACCGGGGAGGGGGGCATTCTTCCCGTATTTTACGCTCGGTGGTCTTGATACGACGGTTGACGGTCAGGTAAAAAATACCGCTGGGCGCACCATAGCCGGATTGTACGCCGCGGGGCGGACCGCCTGTGGTGTGCCGAGACGCGGCGATGGGTATGCCTCAGGGAGCTCCGTAGCGGATGCCTCTTGGAGCGGCAGATTGGCGGGGCGCTGCGTTGCACAAGGCGACAAGGGAGTAGATTAAATGACAGATGAACGACTATTGGCACGGATTGATAGACTGGAGTCGCTCGATGAGATTCGGCAGCTGGCGGCCAAATATTCCTTGGCACTCGACATGCGGGATCTGGATGCGCTGGTGAATCTATTCCCAGAAGACGTGCGTGTTGGTAAGACAACGTCGGGCCGTGCTCATTTTAAGCGTTGGATGGATCAAACCCTCCGCGAGCAATTTACCGGCACCTCGCATCACATTGGCAACCATATTATTGAATTCGAAGACCCAGATCACGCCGTTGGTGTCGTGTACTCCAAGAACGAACACGAAACGCCCGCTCACAACGGTGATATTGAGTGGGTGATTATGCAGATGATCTATTGGGATCACTATCAGCGCATCGATGGGCGCTGGTATTTTGCGCGTCGACTGCCCTGCTATTGGTATGCGACCGATCTGAATAAGCCACCGGTCGGTGATCAGAAGATGCGGTGGCCCGATCGGGAGCCTTATGATGGTGCCTATCACGACCTCTTCCCGAGTTGGAAAGCGTTCTGGGCCGAGCCGATCTCTGAAGAACTGCCGGCT
>CBFHJC010000177.1:0-3494 GCA_965656045.1 Aequoribacter sp. | reverse complement strand
TTTTGATTCCACGTCCAGAGACTGAGTTACTGGTAGATGTGGCGCTGGAACTTGCGTCAAAGACACCACTGAGGGTGCTAGATCTGGGCTGCGGTTCTGGAGCGATCGCCTGCGCTATTGCTCACAATCGACCCGCGTGGTCGGTGCATGGCGTGGATGTCAGCGATGACGCCTTGGCAGTCGCGCGACACAATAAACAGGCTCTGAAAATAGGCAATCTTCAGCTCAGCCAGAGTGACTGGTTCTCGTCATTGGCGCAGACACAGTTTGATTTGATTGTATCGAATCCACCCTATGTTGAACCCGATTCTGTCTGGCTGCAGCAGGGTGATGTGCGCTTTGAGCCACAATTGGCGCTCACAGCCAAGAACGCGGGTATGAGTGATTTAGAGCACATCATCGCGTGTGCTGGGCCTTATTTATCGACCTTCGGCTGGCTTTGGCTCGAGCACGGGTTTGAGCAAGCAGGGGCGGTGCGCGAATGCCTTCAACAGAGTGGCTTTCAGCAGATTCAGTCGCGCCAAGATTTGCAGGGTTACGAGCGCGTGACGGGCGGGCGATGGGGCTGATTTAGTGGTACACTCCGCGCGATTCATTTAAAAGCGACTATCGCGCAGGAGCACATGACAGACAATACTTTGGTCTCAGCGGCCAATACCGAGCGTAAATCTTTCGAATCGCTCGATCTTGACGAGCGCATTTTACGCGGCATTCGTGATTTAGGCTTTGAAAACTGCTCACCCATCCAGGGGGCCATATTACCTCACACGCTTCGCGGTTTAGATGCGATCGGCAAGGCCCAAACGGGTACGGGTAAAACCGCGGCATTTTTGATCACTATTTTTAATGATTTACTGAGTCACGTTATCGATGGAGAGCGATTCATTGGTGAGCCTCGGGCGCTTGTGATTGCGCCCACACGCGAGCTGGTGATGCAGATAGCAGAAGACGCAAAACTCTTGGGTAAACATACCGGTTTGCGTGTGGTGACATTGATCGGCGGAATGGATTACCAGAAGCAACTGCAGCAGCTTGAGCTTCAGCCGGTCGACTTGGTGGTGGCAACGCCAGGCCGTCTGATTGACTTTATGACGCGTCAGGATTTGTTCCTAGAGAGTGTCGAGATTCTCGTTCTCGATGAGGCGGATCGGATGTTGGACATGGGATTTATTCCCCAGGTCAAGCGCATCGTCCGCTCGACGCCGCCCAAACAGAACCGACAAACCCTGCTGTTTTCAGCTACTTTCACGCAAGATATTATCAACTTGTCAGAGCAGTGGACTTATAAGCCGATCAAAATCGAGATTGAGCCTGATAGCGTGGCAACGGCCAATGTGGATCAAAAGGTATATCTGGTATCGACCGAGCAGAGATATCAGGTCCTGAAAAACTTATTGCGTTCCGACGATGCGACTAGCGTGATTGTGTTTGCCAATCGCAGAGACCAGGTTCGCAGTTTGTATGAAAGACTGCGTAAATCTAATATCGCCTGTGGGGTGCTGTCTGGCGAAATCCCTCAGAACAAACGGACGCGAACCCTAGAGGATTTTAAGCGGGGTAAGCTGACGGTCCTAGTGGCAACGGACGTCGCGGGTCGCGGTATTCATGTCGACGGTGTCTCTCATGTGGTGAACTATAATCTGCCTGAAGACCCTGATGACTATGTGCATCGTATTGGCCGCACGGGACGCGCCGGCGCAACGGGTATTTCGGTCAGCTTTGCCAGTGAAGACGATGCGTTCTTGCTACCAGATATTGAAGCGCTGCTTGGTGAGCGGCTCGAGTGCGTTTATCCCCCTGAAGAATTGCTCGCCTGAGGCGGGTAACAGCGCTGACAGGCTTAGCCCTGTTCGCGTGTGTCGCAGTAGAGCAAAGTCGCTCCAGCGACAGCGGCGGGCACGATGATCAGGTTGAGTAATGGGATGCTCACGCATACCGCAACACTCCCACCAAAGCCAAGCGTAGTGAGGCGTTGCTGCCCCGCGAAGGCAACCACGTCGCGAAAGTCGAGTCTGTGATTGTCGAGTGGGTAGTCTAAAAACTGTAGGCTCATCATCCAGGCTCCCAGTAAAAACCAGAGTGCGGGAGCGATGATATTGATTCCCGGTAACCACGAGCAAATGAACACCGCAATGGCCATCGGTAAATAGTAAGTCACCTTCCTCAGTTCGCGCACCAGCGACAGCGGTACTGCAACGAGCGCTGACCACAGATTCTCATAGCCCCTGACTTCACAGCCGGTGTAGTACTCCTCAACTTTCTCTGCCAGTAAGCTGTTAAAAGGTGAGGCGATCATTAGCGTCACGGCGGTAAAAAAATAGCCGGTAAGTAGGCTGAAAAGCAAAATGAGTAGGGGCCAGATCAGCCATTCTATGAAGGTGAGCCAGCCGGGTATGGCCTCCATCCATTGGGGAATTAAACTGCCAAAATAACTGATGGTCCAAAAAATGAGACTGGCAAATACGACTGCATTGATCACAAGAGGGACGAGTATGAATAGCATCAGTTTCGGTGTTCGCATCAGACGAACGCCTCGAATCAGGTAGCCGATTCCCAGTGAAATATTGCCGCGCATACAAAACCCTATATCAGTCTTGTGATAGTAAGCCAAAATTTGGTTTCGGCGTATAGGCATCCTATCGCTATAATGCCTCGTAGCATCGCAAGGAGAAGTCGCATGACCGAAGACGAACGGGCTTTATTTGAGCTAGAGCTCGGTGGCGTTAAGCCGCTGAAGCAAGAGGCACGTGTGATTCAATCCAAGCGGACGGTGCTTGCTGACGAGGCTCTGTTGAACCGGAGAGAAGCGGCGGTCGTGGGTAAGGTCGCTGATCGCAATAGTTTGGCTGTAGACGGCATCGTCGCACTCGACCCATGGTATGTGCTGGATTTCAAACGTCCTGGGATCCAGAATGGGGTCTTCAGAAAGCTCAAGCAGGGCCGCTATGACTCAGAGGCTCGGCTAGATTTACATCGGATGCGAGTAGTCCAAGCTCGTGCCGCAGTCTTCGAGTTTATCGAGCAATCAATTGAGTTGGGCCTTCGGACGGTTATGATTGTGCATGGCCGCGGCGAGAAAAAAGCCGAGAAAGAGCAGAGCGCGATTCTAAAAGGCTGCGTCAATCATTGGTTGCAACAGCTGGATGCGGTACAGGCTTTCCACAGTGCGCAACCACAGCATGGCGGCACTGGGGCCGCTTACGTCTTGTTACGCAAAAGTGAACAGCAAAAACAGGCCAATCGAGAGCGATTTATGCGGAATTGAGTGCTTTCTCTAGCGCGCTGTTCACCAGCTGTGGATTGGCCTGTCCCTTCGAAGCTTTCATGATTTGCCCAACAAAGAAACCGATGAGTTTCTTACGTTTGACGTCGTCAGCGGCTCGGTACTGACCGACTTGATCTGGATTGTTGGCGATGACGGTATTGACTAAGGCTTCGATTGCAGAGTCATCACTGACTTGCTTAAGGCCCTGAGCCTCGATAATCTCGGCGAC
>CBFHJC010000176.1:0-3502 GCA_965656045.1 Aequoribacter sp. | reverse complement strand
GGTGGTAAGGACCTGCTGATGTTCTAACAGCAGGGTGACTTGTTCAATAATGTCTTGTTGATTCAACACCGCACCCGGAATAGACCGTGGTTGCAAGCTGCCGTCTGGCAGGTAGCGCCGGTCGGCGAAAGCCTCGAAGCGAATTTCAATACCCCAAGAAGTGGCGCGCTCACGCAACTCTGATTGTTGATGATCTGCTTGCACGACGAGCGCGAGCGAACCCGGGAAATCAGCGCAGACGCGCATCATGCAGGTCATGACTTCGGGCTGATTCATCATGTCATGATAGAGTGCCCCGTGCGGTTTGAGCCATTCTAATGTGGTGCCCGCGGCGTGTGCTAAGCCAGCTAGCGCAGCAATCTGATAGAGTGTGTCGGCGTAAAGCTCAGACTCGGTCCGCGAGACAGAGACTCGACCAAAGTTATCTCGGTCGGGGTAAGACGGATGCGCACCCACGCTGACACCATACTCGACCGCAGTTTTAAGCGTGCTGAGCGCTGTGATTGGATCACCAGCATGAAATCCGCAAGCGATATTGGCTTCATCGATGTAGGGCATAATGCGTTGATTGCGCTCCGCCGAGATCGCTTCACTCGCTTCTCCTAGATCGCAGTTTAGGCGGAGCTTATTCACAGACTCGCCAGCTCTGCGTTGCGGAGATCGGTGACGAGCATGTGCCCCGGACTGTGAGTGATCGCGAGAGGGACTTTCGCTGCCATCAGAGCGCGTTGTGGGGTGACGCCGCAGGCCCAGAATACCGGCACTTCGTGCTCAAGAATATCGACGGCTTCACCGTAGTCAGGCGATTCTAGTGCAGTAATTCCGATCTGAGCAGGGTCGCCAAAATGGATTGGTGCGCCGTGAACGCGTGGGAAGCGAGTGCAGATTTGAATGGCGCGAATGGTATCTCTGACCGTAAGAGGGCGCATACTGACCACCATGTTGCCACTAAAGATCCCAGCGCTAGCACATGCAATGTTGGTGTTGTACATGGCGACATTTTTTTGTTCTTCGATGTGTCTCAGGCGGATTCCTGCATCTATCAGACTGTCTTCGAACGAAAACGAGCACCCTAACGCGAAAAAGACCCAATCATCGGCCCAGAGGTCGTTAATATCCGCTACCTCCCTGGTCATCACGCCATGCTCAAATACGCAGTAGCGCGGACAGTCGGTTCGTATATCAAAATGACCCAGTGCTGCTATGTCTGTGTCACCCGGATTAGATTGCCCGAGCACGGGACACGCTTGCGAGTTGAGCGCACAGAAGCGAGCAAAATCAGCAGCATAGCAGTTGGGTAAGGCGACTATATTGCACTGTACATAACCGTCACACACGCCACTTGTGGGTCGTGACCACTGATTTGATCGGCACAGTTGTCGGAGTTCGCTCGGTGTCATACGCTGTCAGTCAACGGGGGAGATGTGCAGACGTTATCAGAAGCGCGCTCCTCTGCCCAGTGGTGTCCGAGCGGTTTTACATCTTTTGCTAGCGCTGTGTTGGGAGTAGACTCGAAGTGATAGAGAAGGAGAAAAACCTATGCCCCATATTTCAATAACAGCGGCAGCAACGCCTCACAAGGCAGCTATTATTATGGCGTCAACGGGTGCGATCACGACCTATGATGAGCTCGATCGGCATTCTAACCAGGTAGCTCAGGCGCTGCGCACACTAGGCGTGCACGCCGGAGATCACATCGCTCTGATGATGGAAAATAGTGCGCATTTTCTCGAGATCTGTTGGGGGGCGTATCGGAGCGGTATCATATTCACGCCCATTAGCACCCATTTAAAAGCCGATGAAATAGCTTACATCCTCGATAACTGTGAGGCGAAAGTCCTGATTTTAGGGCACAGTTTGGCGGCAGTGGCGGAAGATTTGCCATCGGAGCGCATGGATCAGGTCCGACGGTATATGGTTGATGGTATCGCGGAAGGCTACGCCTCGTGGGAAGAACTGATTTATCAGATGCCCGATACCGCGATTGATGATCAGCAGAAAGGTTCGGCAATGCTCTATTCCTCAGGAACTACGGGCAAGCCAAAGGGCATACTGACCACGCCCGCCGATACCGCGTTTGATTCTCCGCACGCCCTGAGCCCTTCATTTGGCGCTGCGTTTGGTTTCGGGGAAGAAACGGTATACCTGAGTCCCGCGCCCCTCTATCACGCCGCACCCTTGCACTATTGCATGATGACCCATGATCTCGCTGGCACCGTGGTGGTGATGGAGAAATTCGAGACCCAGGGCTCTCTGGCAGCAATCGAAGCCTACCGAGTGACACATAGCCAGTGGGTACCGATCATGTTCGTTCGTATGCTCAAACTCCCGCCCGAGGTGAGAACGCGCTACGATCTCTCGTCACACCGATTTGCCGTGCATGCTGCAGCACCCTGTCCCATTGAAGTAAAAGAGCAAATGATCGAGTGGTGGGGCCCTATTATTTATGAGTATTACGCTGCCAGTGAGAGTATCGGCGCAACGCTGATATCCTCGCCACAATGGTTGAGTCACAAGGGTTCGGTGGGTTTACCGATTGTAGGCCAGATTCGGATTCTGGATGATGACGGTGTCGAGTGCGCTACTGGAGACGTAGGTACCGTTTATTTTGAGGCCACGGGCCAGTTGGGCTCGATGTTCGAGTATTACAAGGAACCTGAGAAAACGGCCGAAGCCTATTTATCGAATAATTTAGCGACAACGGGTGATGTCGGTTATGTCGATGCCGAAGGCTATTTGTATCTGACTGACCGTAAGCACTTCACGATTATCTCCGGCGGCGTCAATATTTATCCGCAAGAGATTGAAAACCTTTTGATCAATCATCCCGCTATTGCCGATGTGGCGGTCTTTGGGGTTCCGTGCGACGAGTTTGGAGAGCGTGTTCATGCCGTTGTCGAACCGCAGAATTGGGTCGATGCTACCGATGAAGTGGCAATTGAACTGGTCGAATGGCTCAGGCAACGGGTCTCCAATATCAAAGTGCCGAAGACGATCGATTTTATGCGGAAGCTGCCGCGAATGGATAATGGTAAGCTGTACAAACGGCATTTAGTCGATGCCTACAAAACAGCAGCTAGAGATGAGTCACGACCAGAGTAGAGGTAAAGCTATGTCGCGGAAATCCGAATTGAGACGTTTAACCGCCGAGTTAGAGACTGCAGACTCGTACGAGGATTGGCGGCAAGCGGCATTGCAGCACGATGAACTCAGTGGTGCACTTCGGTGGCGACAAAGGGACCAATCCAGTTCCTACGACTACGCACAAATTCGCCTACGGCTAGACCGGTTGCGGGAGTTGCGAGTGAAACGTGACTATCAGGGTTTACTCTTTACGCTCAACGAAGGTATCCATGGCAACATGGGTGGTATGGGGCGAAATACACTCTATCAGCGCTCAAAAATAGGCACCAAAACACTGATCGAGCAGTACATCGACGAGATCAGTGAGTCTCTCACGACACTCGCCGAGCTCGATAACTCGGTGATCACGATAGAGCAG
>CBFHJC010000175.1:0-3510 GCA_965656045.1 Aequoribacter sp. | reverse complement strand
CCGCGTTAACCCACGTCGCTTTGTTATCGTTTGAGACATAGTGGTGGTCCTTTCCTTGCCTGGCTCTCTTTCCACGGGTAGATCTGTACGCCGCTGATCACTCGTCGAGAATCGCTACAGCTCGGGTCCAGCCCGCAGATGCGCCGCGTATTTTGCATGGGAAACAGGCAATTTGAAATCCACTTGCGGGCAGTGCTTCCAGGTTGTGCAATTTTTCAAGATGGCAGTAGCCCGTGTGTCGACCGGCTTTGTGGCCCTCCCAGATAATCGAGGGATCGTTCGACTCGGCGAATCGCGCCGCGGTATGGACGAATGGCGCGTCCCAACTCCAACCGTCTGTACCAGTGACTCTCACACCGCGATCTAGCAAGTAGCGGGTGGCCTCGTAGCCCATGCCGCAGCCGCTAGAGACATAGTCATCATGGCCGTAACGACTGCCTGCACGAGTATTGACCAATACAATTTCCAGTGGCGATAGCGTGTGTTGTATGCGATCCAGTTCAAGCGCCACTTCATCAGCGGATACCACATGACCATCGGGTAAGTGCCGGAAGTCGAGTTTGACGCCGGGCTGAAAACACCACTCTAATGGCACTTCATCGATGGTCCAGGCTCGCTCGCCCTGATTCATGGTACTCGCAAAGTGATAGGGCGCATCGAGGTGTGTTCCGTTATGGGTATTCAGGGTCACTTGCTCTATGGCCCAACCCTCGGCGTCTGGTAAATCCTCTGCTTTGAGACCAGGAAAAATACCTGCGATGTCGTGAGCGGAATCTTTGTGAGTAATGTAATGGATTTGCGGCTGGTACCCCGGTGGATCTGAGATCACATCGTTCTCAAAAAAAATCGATAAATCAATCAGTTTCTGGGCCATAGTGGTCGTCCCCATGGTGGTAGATCACGATGCAACTGACGGCTCATTGCTCGGCCGAGTGCGCTTACACGCCAATGATACCCGCGGCACAGACTGCTGTCTGCACCGTTCAGATGGCGACTTTATCTAGACTCTGGCGCTGGTACAGTGATACCCAGCTTGAAACACGTGTGGGCACTACTGAATTAAGCTTCGCAGCATCCAAGCATTTTTCTCGTGTACCTGCATGCGTTGTGTGAGCAAGTCAGCCGTGGGTTCGTCGCGCGATTCGCCAACGGTTGCCATGACATCTCGAGCTTGACGCGCGAGTGTCTCTTGTCCCGCCACCAGGTTCTTAATCATGGTCTCGGCATTCGGTACTGTTTCATCCTCTGGTATAGAGGTCAGGCGAGCGTACTCGCTGTAAGAACCTGGCGCGAATGCACCTAACGCTCGAATTCTCTCAGCGATTTGGTCGACTGCTGCAGCGAGCTCGGTGTATTGCTGTTCGAACATGAGATGGAGCGTGTTGAACATGGGCCCGGTCACATTCCAGTGATAATTGTGGGTCTTCAGATACAGAGTGTAGCTATTGGCCAGCAATACGTTTAAACCGGCAACGATTTGTTCGCGGTCTGCTTGCTTGATGCCTATGTTAATGTCCATTGTGTTATCTCATGGGTTCATTGGTGTTGTCTGCTGGAGGTTGAGTTCGCCTAAGTTGGATCGAGCACCCGTCTCCTCCAGAAGTATGCCTTCATCCTAAACCTCATTGATCAATAGTGAAATGCGATTAAAGCGATCGTTACATTCATTTTTCTGCGACTTGACTGCCCCTGGTCAGAATTACCGATTAAACAATTATCGTATTCATTTTTTTTGAAAGCTATACTGTTAACATATCGGTCGGTATTCAGACACCATGATTAAAGTTCAAAAAGTGATGGTTAAAGAGTTGAAGGTTGGGATGTATGTCTCAGGTCTCGACCGCTCGTGGCTCGGTACGCCGTTTCCACTGCAGGGTTTTTTGATTGATTCGGAATCTGTCAAAGACACTTTGAAGGATCTGTGTGAGTTTGTTTACGTTGATTTTGCGAAGAGTGATATTGCCGAGCCTGCGCCTGCGAGGCCCCGCGCAACTCCACGCACCCGCAGAACGCTCGAACAATTGTTTCCTAATAAGACCCTTCTAAACTATACCGACGCCCGAGACTTTGGCGACGAATATCCCCATGCTCAGACCGCAATTACGACCTTAACACAGAGTGTCACCGGCATGTTTGATGCCATCCGGCGCGGCGGCAGCATTGATGCTGTCAGAGTCAAAAGCGCGGTCGAGCCAATGATCGATAGCATCACCCGCAATCCGGACGCCTGTATTTGGCTGGCACGAATGAAGCAAGCCGATACCTATACCTATCAGCATTCGATTGGCTGTTCAATCTGGGCGGTAGCACTGGGTCGTCAACTTGGATTGCCAAAGGCGGACCTGCGATCACTGGCGATTGGTGGTTTGCTGTTTGACGTCGGCAAGCTTCAGGTCGATAGTACTTTAATCGAGTCTGATCGGGTCCTCGATGACGATGAGTACGCGCTGGTGCAAGAGCATGTCAACTTGGGCTTGAGTGCTGTCAAGGCCAGCGGTGTGATAAATCAAGACGTTCTAGACATGATCGAAATGCATCATGAGCGGCATGATGGCTCGGGCTACCCACACAGCTTGGCCGGAGATCAAATCCCTATTTTTGCTCGTATCGCCGCCATTGTTGATTGTTACGATGCCATTACCAGCCATCGCAATTATGCTGAAGCTCTGCCACCCTCAATTGCCATTAAGATGATGTACGAGTGGCGAGATATTGATTTTCAGGCGGAGCTGGTCGAAGAATTCATTCAAGCTGTTGGGATTTACCCTGCCGGAACTCTGGTTGAACTGAGCTCAGGACAAGTGGGGGTGGTGTTGTCGGAATACCGCACGCGACGGCTGCGGCCCAAAATTATGGTCTTACTCGACGCCGACAAAAATCCGTTGACTGAGTTGCTCACGATCAACTTGCTGGAGGTAACCGAAACCGATACGGGTCAGCCGCTCAACATCGTCAACTCGTTAGAGCCCGACGCCTATGGCATCGACATGACTGGCATCCAGTTGTAATGGTGCCTGATCTGCCGCCGGCTTATGACCGATCAAGCTTTATCGGCTCACTTGAGTCAGCGATTGCTGAGGGTATCGAACAGGGTTCGAACGTCGGTTTGATCTTGATCGATATTCATAATTTACGTCAGCTCAACCATACCTACGGCTTCGAGCAGGGCGATCGAGTGTTACACGAGGCCTATGATGCCCTGATGGGTATCGCAACTCTGCCGGGTACCGTATTTAGAATTGGTGCCGGACGGTTTACCTTTATTTTACCTCGCCTGACTAACCCAGCTTTTATTTCGCTGGCCATGAACCGGGTAAATAGCGTTCTTGAGCAGTCATTTTCGCACTCAGAGGGCTCCATGCCCCCTATGGTGTTCTTGGGTGTGGCTGTCAATAAAGGAGGCGTGGCATCGGCACTTGAAATGCTGGTTGCTGCCGAGCAGTCTTTGCACGAGATTCAGCAGGGTAAAGAGCGCAAGCTAGCGCACTTTATGGGCATGGAGGCGACCTC
>CBFHJC010000174.1:0-3538 GCA_965656045.1 Aequoribacter sp. | reverse complement strand
AGCGGTTGCGTTCCATGATGGTGTCGTTGCTGGGTTTGCCCAATACGGACTGGGGCCTTCTGGGACCGAATGGTTTGCAACGCCTAGGCGTTTAGCGGTTCGGATCCATAGCCTGAAATCCAAAGCTGACGATACTAGCGAAACCCTATTAGGCCCGCCGGTGAAAGCCGCCAAAAACGAGGCCGGTGAATGGACACCCGCGGCACTTGGTTTCGCCAATAAGCAAGGCGTCAGCCCAGAAACGCTTATCGCCATCGATACGGATAAAGGCGAGCGTCTCGCAATCACGCGAACCGTCCAGGGCGCAGCAGTAACTGACGTAGCTGCCACAGTGATCAATCAGGCACTAGCGGAACTCCCCATCGCCAAAAGAATGCGTTGGGGTAGTCGACGAACCGAGTTTGTTAGACCTGTGCACTGGGTAGTTTGCCTCTACGGAGACCACGATTCTTTTGACCCAATTTTCGATCTGGTACCGTCGCGAGTATCACGCGGACACCGATTTCATGGCCCTCAATCGGTCGTTATCGATTCACCGGAGCGCTATGAAGCCATCTTAGAAAGCTGCCATGTCATTGCCAGCTTCGACAAACGTCGTGCTCTAATCCGAGATCAAGTGATTACTCTGGCAGACCAACTGTCTCTTAAGGCAAATATAGCGGACGATTTACTAGACGAAGTCACTGGGCTTGTCGAATGGCCCGTGGCTCTTGCGGGTTCTTTTGATCCGGATTTCCTGCGGGTGCCTTCCGAAGCTCTGATTGCCTCCATGAAAGAGCATCAAAAGTACTTTCATGTGACCAATCAGAACAATGAACTCGAACCACTATTCATCACAATTGCCAACATCGAAAGCCCAGAGCCAGAGCGAATTATCAATGGCAACGAGCGAGTTATCAGACCTCGTCTTGCTGACGCTGCGTTTTTCTTCGATACGGATTTAAAGACTCATCTCAAGCAGCGGGATTCCGAGCTTGCTAAGATGACCTTCCAACATCAGCTAGGCTCAGTGCTCGACAAGGTAAAGCGAGTGCAGCAGCTTGCCGTGATCATCGCTCAAGAGATCGACGCTGATCCGCAGGCGGTCGAAACTGCGGCTGGACTGTGTAAATCAGATCTTGCGTCTGAGCTTGTGAATGAGTTTCCGGAGCTTCAAGGCATCGCCGGCGGATATTATGCAAGAGCTGAGGGCCTGGATCATGTGGTAGCCAAGGCGATCAAAGAACATTATTTACCCCGATTCGCTAGCGACTCGCTCCCCTCATCCGCAGAAGCAACCGCTGTCGCATTGGCAGATCGCTTAGATACGCTCGCCGGTATTTTTGCAATTGGTGAGACACCATCTGGCTCAAAGGATCCCTTCGCTTTACGTAGATCAAGTCTTGCGGTATTACGATTGTTGATTGAAAACAAACTCGATTGCGATCTAGACAGCTTACTCGATGCCGCGTTCCGTGGCTTGCCAGTAACGCCCGAAGAGAACGCCCGACAAGCCCTCGGGGCTTACATTAATGATCGTTATTACGCTAAGTACGAGCAGGATCAGATCAGCCCCTTGGTGGTTCGATCAATCCTTAACAAACAGATTACTCGACCCCTCGACTTCGATAATAGAGTCAAATCAACACATGAATTTTTAGGTTTAGAGGAGTCTTTAGCGCTAGCGAGTGCTTACAAACGTGTCGCTAATTTGCTAGAAAAATCTGACTCGGTAGCGTCTAGGGCTATAAATCCCGAGCTACTGATTGAGACCGCAGAAAAAGAGCTGGTGGCCGCCTTAGACGCCTTACAACCCACGCTTGAAAATCAACTGAAACAGCTCTCTTACAGCGACTACCTAACCACCCTAGCATCACTGCGTACCCCGGTTGATCAATTCTTTGATGGTGTCATGGTGAATAGCGACAACCCCGAGTTGAAAACCAATCGCCTTGCCATTCTCCAGCGCTTAGATGGGTTATTTGGCGCAGTCGCCGACTTAAAAGAGTTGGCGTAACTGGCCGCCACCGTTTTTACACTCTGGCTTAACGAACATGGGCTTGAAGGGCTGAGTCCCCGCAAGCCCGAGGTCTCTTCACAAGACGAGACCTCGCAGTTCGCGCTTCAATCAAGCTTACACATCTAAATTTGCAACGTTCAGTGCGTTCTGCTCGATAAACTCTCGTCTTGGCTCGACATGATCGCCCATCAAAGTAGTGAACATCTGATCGGCCATGATCGCGTCTTCTATGTTCACTTGCAGCATTCTTCGCGACTCAGGATCCATTGTGGTTTCCCAAAGTTGCTCTGGATTCATTTCACCAAGACCTTTGTAGCGCTGGACGCTGTAGCCCTTCATGGCCTCTTGCATCAACCAAGCCAAACCTTCAGTGAATTCCTCGATAGGCTGCGACTTCTCGCCTCTCCTAACCTCACCCTCAGGTCCAATCAAGCCTGCCAGTGTCTGTCCTAACGCCAAGAGTTGGCGATATTCAGCCGAGCTGAAGAAATCTCGACCCAAGATCGTTTCATACTCAATCCCGTGGTTATAAAACTTCACTACGGGCAGATACAACTCTCTTTCAAGGTCCTTTCGAACCAGAACCGAGTATTCGCTACCATTCACCGAGAACTTTTGTAGCCTCTCGTTCAAATTGTTTGCAAAATCAATTACCTGCTGCTCATTAGACATGGCGTCCAAGGTAAGCGGCTCACTATACACAAGGCGCCACAACACGTCGTGAGTGTACAGACGACTCAGCCGGTTAATGGTTTTATCGACCTCGCGGTATTGCTGGACCAAGTTGCTCAAAGCGACGCCAGAAATAGGGGGCGCTTGAGGATCAGTCACTAAAGAAGCGTCCTCTAGCGCCGACTCAGTCAAAAATTCCGTCAAGGCTTCGTCGTCTTTAAGGTACTGAAATTGCTTCCCTTTACTGATTTTATAAAGCGGCGGTTGAGCGATATAAACGTGTCCTCGCTCTATCAGTTCTCGCATATGTCGGAAAAAGAAGGTTAATAACAAGGTTCTGATATGCGACCCATCAACATCGGCATCTGTCATGATGATAATACTGTGATAACGCAACTTTTCAGGATTAAACTCTTCCTTACCAATGCCACAACCTAGAGCAGTAACAATTGTGCCCACCTCGGCCGACCCTATCATCTTGTCGAACCGGGCTTTTTCTACGTTTAAGATCTTACCTTTTAAGGGCAAGATTGCCTGGAACTTACGATTTCGCCCCTGCTTTGCCGATCCTCCAGCTGAGTCACCCTCTACTAAGTAGACTTCTGACAAGGCTGGATCTTTTTCCTGACAATCGGCGAGCTTTCCAGGCAGGCCAGCAATGTCTAACGCACCTTTTCGACGCGTCATTTCACGCGCCTTGCGAGCAGCCTCTCGGGCACGCGCTGCATCTAACATCTTACCGACAATGACCTTGGCATCACTGGGGTTCACGAGCAGATAATCATTAAGCTGCGCAGACATGACCTGCTCTACCGTAGTTTTCACTTCAGAAGAAACCAGTTTCTCTTTCGTCTGAGAGGAAAATTT
>CBFHJC010000173.1:0-3643 GCA_965656045.1 Aequoribacter sp. | reverse complement strand
CTTTCGCAGTCGTAATAGAGCTTGCTTCAGCATCTGACTCTGGCGCGCTATTTGCCGCTGCGATGGCAGTCTGCGCTGCAACTTCAGTTAACGCCTCATCGGCGATCGTGTCGCGATTAGCACGCTCTCGGGCTGGGCCGCGTCGCTGATTGCGTGGTCGACGTTTAGGGCGATCTGAAGCAGTAGCGGTTTCTGTCGTCGCGACCTCTTGAGTTTCGGTAGTGGTCTCGGTTGTCGCCGTTTTGGCGGCATCTGGGTTACGTGGCTTGTTCGAACGTCTGCGGCGACGCTTAGGTGCACCTTCAGTCGTTGTCGCTTGGCTATTGTCTTGAGTTTGACCTGCGACATCCGTTTTAGCACCGACTTTCTTAGAGGGCGAACGACGAGGTTTTGAGCCACCTTTTGCGGGTTTCTCTGGTTCCTTTGTCTCACCAAAGAGTGCATCAACCAGTGATTTCCAGAGCGATTTCTTCGGTTTGGTATCGCCTTTACCACGCGAGGATTTACCTTTCTCAGCCTTACTTGCAGGTTTGGCGACAGGCGTTGGTGCTTGTGTCGGTGCGATCGACTTGACTGCGGCCTCCTGCGCATTAATCTGCGCCTCGTCAGGCTTAAACATGTCGGCATCGGGAACAGCGACTTCTACTTTGTAGCTTGCCTCACGAGAGCCCAACACTTCGTCATCACGCAGACGTTGAACGTCGAAATGCGGTGTTTCCATATTGGGATTCGGTATGACTAAAACGCGGACGCGTGCATTTGCTTCGATGCTCGACAGTGCGATTCGCTTCTCGTTTAAAAGATAGGCCGCTACATCGAGGGGCACATGCGCTCTCACTTCAGATGTTCGATCCTTGATCGCTTCTTCCTCGAGCAGTCGTAAAATCGAGAGGGCGAGTGATTTGGTGTCGCGGATGATGCCCTGACCGGTGCAGCGGGGGCAGACAATGGCGCTGGTCTCTCCTAGCGAGGGTCGTAAACGCTGCCGTGACATCTCTAGCAGACCGAAACGCGAAATCTTACCGACTTGCACGCGTGCGCGGTCAATTGCTAAGGCATCGCGAATTCGGTTCTCGACCGCACGTTGGTTTTTCGCGGCGAGCATATCAATAAAATCGATGACGACGAGGCCGCCCATGTCTCTGAGCCGGAGTTGTCGTGCGATCTCGTCTGCGGCTTCCAAGTTTGTTTGCAGGGCCGTTTCTTCGATGTCACCGCCGCGTGTGGCTTTGGCAGAGTTGATATCGATCGATACTAATGCCTCGGTCGGATCAATCACGATCGACCCACCGGAGGGTAGGCGAACTTCTCGCTGGAAAGCGGTTTCAATTTGCGCTTCGATTTGGAAGCGATTAAACATCGGGATGCTATCTTCGTAGCGCTTGATACGATCCAAGTACTGGGGCATCACCAAGCTTACAAAATCGCTGGCTTCCTTGAATGCGTCAGAGGAATCGATGAGCACCTGATCGATATCATCCCGCAAATAATCGCGTACTGCGCGAACAATAACGTTGCTTTCTTGAAAGAGGAGGGCGGGTGCTGATAACTCTTCAGCTGCAGTAGAAATAGCGGTCCACAATTGCAATAGGTAGTTCAGATCCCATTGCAGCTCTTCTGCACTGCGACCGACGCCGGCAGTTCGAACAATGACGCCCATGCCGTCTGGTATTTCGAGCTGGTTAATGGCTTCGCGCAGCTCTGACCGTTCGTCACCTTCAATACGTCGCGAGATGCCGCCTGCTTTTGGATTGTTGGGCATCAGTACCATATAGCGACCAGCTAGACTGATATAGCTGGTAATCGCTGCGCCCTTATTGCCACGCTCTTCTTTATCGACTTGGATGATGACCTCGGTGCCTTCTTTGACCAGGTCTCGGATCTTGCTGCTATCGCCGGCTTTACCTTTTTTGCTGTAGTAGATTGGTGCGATTTCTTTGAGAGGTAAGAAGCCGTGTCGATCTGCACCGAACTCGACAAAAGCTGCCTCTAAGCTGGGTTCAACGCGAGTAATTTTGCCTTTGTAGATATTGGCTTTCTTCTGGGTGCGGGTTCTGTTTTCGATATCAAGGTCGTACAGACGCTGGCCGTCTACTAAGGCCACACGCAGCTCTTCGGGCTGCGTCGCATTGATTAACATCTTCTTCATGGGCGGTATCACTCTATAAGCGATGCCCGGTGAGGAGTTGTGCTAGTACACAACGCCAGAAGGTACAGGTTTGCCTGTTCTAAAACTATTTTACGTGGGCCTCCACTCAGGAAGATCCATCAAGCTCTTTGCACCTGGGCTACCTCGGTGGTTAAGGAGGTAGCTCTCTGTCACGTTTCATCAAGCCAATCATAGGCGACCTGATGTTCGATCAAATCTGTTTCCTTCACCGGCCATACGCACGGTTACTGGTTTAGGCAGTAAGGCCCCTTGCCTGTACTGCGTTCCCTTACAATGACGGGAGCATATTCTGTGAGGCGACGGCGTTTTTGGTGTCGGTATTCATTCGCTTAACTTCGCCGCGGCGTTTATACTGCGTTCGTCCGCAGCGGTTCTGACGCCTTGTCAAGCACTCACAGTGCGCGCAGGTTAACAGCAAAGTTCACTTTCATCAATGATTTAATCACTATGTCTCAACCAGAAAAAGAAGCTGTAGCCCGCGGCGTAGAGTTCGTCACGATCGATCTTGATAGCTCTGGTCAACGGCTCGACAATTTCTTGTTACGACGATTTTCGAACGTACCCAAGTCCCGAATATATCGAGCGGTGAGAGGCGGCGAAGTACGTATTAATAAAGGTCGTGTTGCAGCGAAATACAAGCTCTGCGAAGGCGATCTGTTGCGAATTCCACCGCTCAAAGTTCAGGTGGAAGAGCCCCCAAAGCGGGTCGCCAATCACTGGCTGACGCTGATAGAGCAATCTGTAATCTTTGAAGACGACGACTTATTGATACTCAACAAGCCCACCGGGCTGGCTGTGCATGGTGGTAGCGGACTCAACTACGGTCTGATCGAAGTCCTTAGGCAGCTCCGACCAGAGGCCAAGAGATTGGAGTTGGTTCATCGGCTAGATCGCGATACCTCTGGCTGTATTATGATCGCCAAGAAGAGTGCGGCGTTGCGGCACCTGCATGCTGCCTTGCGTGAGCGCAAGATCACCAAGCGGTATCAGGCGCTCGTCTATGGCAAGTGGCCACGGAATCGACGTCAGGTCGACGCCCCATTGAAGAAATTTGCACTTGGGTCCGGCGAGCGCATTGTGCGTGTGAATGAAGAAGGGCAGGGATCTATTACGGAGTTTTCAGTGCTCGAGCGCTTTCAGAACGCCACTTTAGTCGAAGCGAGACCGCTGACTGGGCGAACCCATCAGATCAGAGTCCATGCCTCGCATATTGGCCATTGTCTGCTGGGAGACGATAAGTATGCGCACACAGAGGCCAACGCCTTAGCAGCGCAACTGAATCTCGGAAGATTGTTTTTACACGCGGAGAGTTTGGAATTCATAGCGCCATCAGGGCGGCGAGTTAAAGTGGCAGCGCCGCTCGATGACGCGTTGAAACGGGTTCTTGATCTCTGCGGTGAACGGACCTAAAAGAGGGGTCAGCTCAACAGGTTGATGCCCGCTTGCCTCAAAAGGCCGGTTAATGCGATCAGT
>CBFHJC010000172.1:0-3658 GCA_965656045.1 Aequoribacter sp. | reverse complement strand
ACAGAGTCTATGTCGCAGTGAGCCGCGGCTATCGTGCCGGGGGCGTGAACAGTGCTGTACTGGCGTCAATCGCAACAGCGCCAACGTCCAGCGAACGCCAACGCTTACAGCAACAGCAAGTCTTCGATGCAGAGACGCTCTGGAATACAGAGCTGGGGCTCCGGAGTTTTTGGCCAGAGCTTGGAGTCACTTGGATGACCACGGTTTTTGTGATGGACCGCACTGATCAGCAAGTCAAAGGATCTCTGGTATTGCCCCGCGCCGATGGCAGTACGCAGTTTATTGATTACATCAATAATGCCGCTGAAAGCTATAATCGAGGGCTCGAGTCAGAGCTGCGGTGGACCCTGCAACCCAGCCTCACACTAACGGGCTCGGTGGGGATTCTTAACGCCAAATTCGACCGCTACATCAATGCCGACGGACGTGATCTGGCGGGTCGCGATCAGGCTCAAGCGCCCCGATTCCAGTATGCTGCATCCGTTCACTGGCAACCCGCGCCACAATGGACTATCACAGTCGACCTTGAAGCGCGTGATGGCCACTACTTTTCTGACCGACATGAAACAGGGTCGGATCGCTTTGAACGGGTCAATACCTCGCTGACTTATGCAATGAACCAATGGCGTCTGGTCGCCTGGGCGAAAAATCTCACTGATCAGACTATTGCCGTCCGCGGATTCGGTAGTTTTGGCAATGACCCCAGAGGTTGTCTCGTCGATCTCTCGCAATGCTATGCCACGGAATCCTACTATCAATTCGACGCCCCCAGAACTTTTGGCGTGTCGGTCGACTATACATTTTAGGAGATTACCGATGCAGTTGACTGCGGAACTAAGCCTTTACCCTCTGACCGAAGGCTACATCGAAGTGGTCCAGACCTTCATCAACGACCTCGAGCGCCGCGCTGGGCTCGTGATACGTAAGAATGCGATGAGTACCCAAATCAGTGGTCCATCTCATGCCGTTATGGAGGCAGTTCACCAAGCGCTGCAAACCAGCTACGAGAGCGCGGGCAAGCAGGTTTTAGTCGCTAAATTCATCCCCGGCGACTTCCAGCTCGATGCCACTTAAATGACAGTCGCTAACGTGATCGAATGGCTAGCCGTTGGGTTTGGACTGGCTTATTTAGTGCTCGCCATGAAGGAGCACATTGCCTGCTGGTTGATGGCTTTGATCAGTACCGTGCTCTTCCTGTGGCTATTCTGGCAGGCCCAACTGTGGATGGAGAGTGCTCTGCAGCTCTATTACATTGCGATGGCCTTTATTGGCTGGCGCCAGTGGCGGGGTCATCACACCCGCTCACCGCGGCAAATACAGACCCTAAGCCTGAGGCTCCACGGGGCTATTATTGTGAGCATCCTACTCTTGAGTCTGCTCAGCGGCGTTTTGCTGGAGAATTCCACTAACGCCAATCAGCCTTACCTAGATTCATTCACGACTTGGGGTGCAATCATCACCACCGTGATGGTCGCTTTCAAAATTCTTGAAAATTGGTTGTATTGGATTGTGGTGGATATCGCATCTATGGTGCTTTATGCCAATAGCGAACTCTGGGTGACCACAGGTCTATTTGCTCTGTACTGTATTTTGGCGGTATTAGGATATCGAGAATGGCGACAACGCTATCACCTTCAGACTTCGACATCGTCGACGCTCTGACGCAAACCTGGGTGTCGACGGGACACCAAGGGCTATCATCGTCCGCACCGACAGACTGGCGCTACGGTAATGTTGGTTCGCGCCACTATACCGCCATCGCAGCTATTAACGGCGAACGTGTACTCGCGCGCTGGCCCCGAGTTAAACAGCGACCCCGGGGCTTTGATCGAGAAGTCAGCCAGCACATGATCGCTGCTTCGCATGGTCTGAGCCCGTCGATTCTGGCGAGCGACCAGAACAATCAAGCCCTATTGATGCCTTATCTCAAGCCCTCTATGATCAGTTGGCAAGACGCAGCCCTTGCACTCAGGGCCGTTCATGCGCTGCCACAGACAGCACCTCGACTCAATATCACCCATGCCATGAACTACTGGTTTGAGCGCGCTCCCGAACAACCGTGGACAGCTCAGCAACAACATGACTTGACTCGGTGGGCAGAAGCACTCTTTGTTACGCATCAGCACGACGCCGTTTTTAGCCATGGCGACTACTCTGTGGGAAACATGCTACGTCAGCCAACAGGTCAGTGCGTTGTTATCGACTGGGAGTATGCCTGCCTTGCGCCGCGCTGGTGGGACTTAGCCATTCTCTGCCAAACCGAGCAACTGTCGGACGCGAAACGCCGCAGTCTCTTGACTCAATACTGGCGGCGAAGCCCTGTCGCACACGAGCTTGAGATACTGTCCGACTTTATCGATGTTTACACTCAGCTACTGGCTCTGTGGACCGCCGCGACAGCAACCGGCAATACAGTCTATGATGCGATAACTTTGACAGATCACCCGATCATTGCGGGTCGGTAACAGCATATGATTAAGACAGCCATAGATTGGCACATCATTGGATTTGGCGCAGTCGGACAGTTACTACACGGCCAATTGCAAGCGGCTGGGTTCAGTGTTGCGGTAGTGCCACGGCGCGGGCGCACGCTAGCCACTGAGCACAAAGTCCACTCGCTGCAAGGCGACATCAAACGTTATGCCATTGCCGCGACAGATCCAAGCCACAAGGGCACAATACGCCGCCTTATCGTGTGTACCAAGAGCTTCCAAGTCACCCAGGCTCTCGCTGATATTTCCCATCGACTCAATGAATCCAGCGAGGTGGTCTTAGTCAACAACGGCATGATCGACCAAGCAGACTTGACGCCGCTTATTCAGGGCGCGCGCCTATTATTTGGCTTGAACACCAGTGGCGCCTATCGTTTGGGTGACTATGAGGTGGTACAAGCCGGACAGGGTCAACTCCGCCTGGGGTCAGGTAAGGAGCCCGACTGGTTTGGCAGGTTTCAGGCGGCGGTACCTGCTAGCTCTTGGATCGTCGATATCCAACCGTACCGGTGGCAGAAACTGGCTGTCAATGCGGTGATTAATCCCTTAACAGCCCTGCATAACTGCCTCAACGGCGACCTAGAACTGGAACACCATTTTGCTCAGACGCAAGACTTAATTCACGAACTGACCATGCTATTGGCGCATCAAGGGTTCACCGAGATTGCACAAACTTTTAACCAAGAGTGCTGGCGAGTCATTCAACAGACCTCTCAAAATCGATCATCGATGAATCAAGACGTCGCACAACGACGACCCACGGAAATCGAGTTTATTCTGAAACCGTGGCTTCAGTATGCTGCCGAGCACCAACTGGTGGTACCTCACTTAACCCAACTCTACGATTCGTTTTGTACCCGCTTCTTGCCAATCGGTTCAGACAAATGATCAGTAGCTCCCGATAAATTCGCGCCCCAACCCAGACTTTTGCGCCAACGATCCATTGGTGCACTGAGTGGGATCGGTTGAAACTGCTCTGCAGCGCCATTCAAACTTTGACCCATCAACCAGAAAAAACAGTACCTGCCACCACATTCGATAATGGGATGCAGCAAGACATTCGGCGCGGAAGCAAACTGCTGTGACTGTCTCCACTCGACCCCACCCAATCGATTCTCGCTGAATGCCGAGTGATGCCTACTCTGCCACCGAGTCGAGAGTGTCTG
>CBFHJC010000171.1:0-3677 GCA_965656045.1 Aequoribacter sp. | reverse complement strand
CATCGATCACACGCTGCGATTGCTCTGGGTCTCGAATATCGGCTGCCACAAATAGTGCCGTATTGCCGGCTGATTCGATCGGCTCAGAGGGAGGATTTCTGCCACAGGCAACCACCTGAGCACCGGCCTGCAAGAAGACCTGACAAATAGCGCGCCCAATGAAACCGGCACCGCCTGTCACTATCACTGTTTTGTTGGCAAATTCAGTCATACGCTTAACACGCCTCACAGGTAGGGGGGATGAATAGTGGCGGTGTTATCAACGCTCAGCGCGACACCATTGACGTGAGTCGAATCGTCCGATGCCAAAAACAATATCACATTCGCGATGTCTTGTGGCTGGCAGCCAAAGGGAGCCGCTCTCTCGTACTGACCATCGGCTGCAGCAGGCATCTGACGCGCGATTTCTTTTACCATATCGGTATTGATACCATCCGGATGAACCGAGTTACAGCGCACTTTATTGCCTCTTTGCTTGCACAGAACTGCGGTACTCATAGTGAGTGCGCGAACTGCCGACTTTGCCGCGGTGTAAGCACAAAAATCTGGCATCCCCATGAGCGCAGAGGAAGAGCTCATATTGATAATCGATCCTCCGCCAGAGGCCTCTAGCATTGGTAAAACCGTTTTGATCGCTAAAAACATGCCATCGCTATTCACCGCCATCATCCGCCGCCAACCCTCGAGCGACTCATCGAAAATGTTCCCGTGCTGTAAAATAGCGGCATTGTTTACCACCACGTTGAGTTGGGCGCCATCCGCTCTTATTCGCTCCGCTACATGCTGCCAGTCACGCTCACTCGCGACATCATGGGCAATGAAATGGGCGCCAAGCTCGGCGGCAACAGCCTCGCCGCGCTCACGATGAATATCGGTCAAATACACCGTTGCGCCTTCGGCTAAAAATCGCTCTACCGTGCTTCGACCGACCCCTCTCGACCCACCGGTTACGAGTGCTGTTTTGTCTTTTAATCGCATCAGGCTGTCCTCAATTGAAGGGTTGATTGTAGCCTCAAAACCCAGGCTGTCGTGTAAGTCGAATGGACTACAGATCGCTCGCAGAAAACGCAGTGGTTCTGCGATAATAGCAGATCAGCATAAGGAGAGGCGCCATGACGACCTTAACCATCGCAACACCAAACGACTTACTCAATTACGTAGGCACCGAACTCGGGCCGAGCGAGCCTTTACAGATCTCACAGACCCGAATCAATCAGTTCGCCGACGCCACGGGCGATCATCAGTGGATCCATGTTGATCCAGTGAAAGCCAAGACCGGGCCTTTTGGCACCACCATCGCTCACGGCTATCTCACCCTTTCCCTCGCCAACTGGTTTTTGCCGCAACTCCTCGAAGTCAAAGGTGTTTCAATGGGTGTTAACTATGGTGCCGAGACCATTCGATTTCCGGCCGTTGTGCCAGTCGATAGTACCGTGCGGGCACGAGGAGAAATCGTCTCTGTGGAACCGTCTAAAGGCGGCATTAAAACGGTTGTACGCATCACCATTACGGTAGAGGGTGCAGACCGGCCAGCTTGTATCGTCGATACCATTAGTATTTTCTATCCGGAGACCGCACCCGTATCGTAGCTTTCGTCAGTCGCCCAGTTTAAATACAGACCGGGCGTTTTCGCGCAAGAACTTGGGCCACACCTCATCTTTGAACGGTACATGTGGCATGTCGCCAAAAATGCGTTCGAGCGACAAACCCATGGGAAAATAGCCGGCATACATAATTTTATCTGCACCGCGCGTGTTGGCAAAATGGATGATCTCTTGCGGGTAGTGCTTGGGCGCAAAGGCACTGGTCATGTAGTACAGGTTTGGGTACTTCAGCATGAGCTTCCAGGCGAGATCGGTCCAGGGTTCGCCACCATGGCGCATCACTACTTTGAGCTCAGGGAAAAACCAACAGATCTCGTCAAGATGCTCCACTTTTTGAGGCTCCATCGGAATTCGGGGGCCAGGGACACCAACACAGGGGCAGAACGGAATATCCAGATCGACACAGGCTACAAAAATGGGGTACCACTTTTTGTCGGACAACGAGACTTGCGGACAGAGGCCTGAAGGGAACGCGGTGACCGCTTTAAGATTATAACGTTCATGCAAGCGGCGGATTTTACGGACCTCTTCCATGCCTCGATTCGGGTTACAGTCATAGGAGGCAATAAAGCGATCTGGGTGCTCTAACACTGCTTTATTTTGAAGCGTATATTGATCCTCATCGACTCCAATCATCGCTGTTTCAATACCAAACTCATCCATCTTGGCGATGGTATAGGCGATATAGTCGTCTTGAACCCCCGTTCTTGGAATATCCTTAAACATGTATTGAGCGGGCATTTTGAACATTTGCCGACTTTGCTCATCCATCAGAAGAGGCTTGATAAAGTCGTAGTAATCTGAGGTGTCATTGTTGGGAATTGCCATCATCAGATCGATAACACCAATATCAGTAGGCATCGCCATAGGTCTCTCCTTAGAATCTAAAAATTAGGCTGCAGCAAAAGCGTACGCTCACGAGTCAGACAGACTGGGATAGTCTGTATAGCCTTCGGCGCCACCGCCGTACAGTGTTTTAAAATTGATCTTCGCCAGGGGGGCGCCCTGCTTAAAGCGTTCTGGCAGGTCTGGATTTGCGACAAACGGCCGACCAAAAGCAACCGCATCAACTTGACCACTCGCGATCATTTGATCGGCCTCTTCGGCGGTGAAGCTATCATTACCAATTAACACGCCGTTAAAGTAACGGCGCACCAGAGCCAGCGAATCGAACCCTACACTGGGCATACGTATCGCGTGCACATAAGCAAGACCCAAGGTATTCAGCTCTTGCAGCAGAACCGCGAAGGTCTCCTCTGGGTTGTCATCGTGCAAGTCGTTGAAGGGGTTTCCTGGACAGATTCGGAGTCCAATGCGGTCTGAACCAATTGCTTCGGCGAGTGCTGCCAGCGTTTCGAGCACAAAGCGGAGTCGGTTTTCGACAGATCCACCGTATTCGTCGGTGCGCTGATTGGTTCCTGTCGACAAAAACTGGGCTGGCAAGTAGCCCGAGGTACAGTGCAATTCAACGCCCACAAAGCCTGCTTCGATGGCCAGTCGCGCCGACGTAACATAATCCGCAATCACCGTTTTGATATCGCTAAGGGACATCGCCTCGGGTACAGGCATCGGCTGCGCACCTTGCTCGGTGAAAATCTCTTCTTTGCAAGCGATTGCCGAGGGCGCTAGGAATCGTGCTCCCTCTGCTTTATTGAACGCATGCCCAACGCGCCCACAGTGCATCAACTGGGCCACCATTTGACCATCCGCTTCCGCTACCGCGTCAGTCACCTGCCGCCACGCGGTCGCGTGCGCCTGAGTGAACAAACCTGGTGTACGGTTATAGCCTTTGCCATCCGCACTGGGATGAACACCCTCACTAATGATCAATCCGGCCGTTGCACGCTGTTGATAGTATCGACTATGGAGCTCAGTCACCAGATCATCAGGGCGCGCGCGGCTGCGCGTCATCGGTGCCATAAAAATTCGGTTTGGTGCCGTAATCGACCCTAACGCCAGTGGGGTGAAGAGATGCGGGAAAGCAGTCATAGCTGGGCCTTAGCGGGTGCGAATTTTCGGGTTATCTTGCTGACGTCTCATGGTCTTGAGGAACGTCTCATACGGCGCAGGTGG
>CBFHJC010000170.1:0-3710 GCA_965656045.1 Aequoribacter sp. | reverse complement strand
CGCAGTTTTCGCTGCTTGACTATAATACCTTGCGTGCTCCGAGCACGGCCGAGTATTGGGTCGAAGTTCGAACCCTAGAAGACTGGTCCGCGGCCATCGAGATGGCACGGGAGCAAGGTTTGTCTCCTACCATCCTCGCGGGTGGCAGCAACGTGGTTCTTAAAGATTGTTTGCCGGGTCTTGTCATTCATCCAATGGATGACTCGGTCGTGTGTCTCGAAGAAACGGCGACCGACATCTTGGTTGAAGTTGGCGCGGGTGCGTCATGGGACTGGTGGGTTCGGTATAGCGTGTCTCAGGGTTGGTACGGTCTCGAGAATCTGGTTGCTATACCGGGTTCTTGCGGTGCGGCACCCGTTCAGAATATTGGCGCCTATGGTGTTGAGGTGGCCAGTTTTATAGAGTCAGTTCACTGTATCGATCTGCGATCTGGGCAAATGAGTGAGCTTTCTAGGGTCGACTGTGACTTCGAATATCGGCATTCGGTGTTTAAGGCCGAGCGAGGTCAATGGGGAATTACTCATGTCCGCTTTCGACTCTTAAAGCAAAGTCAGTGCATGACTCAATATCAAGAAGTTAAAAATTGGCTGACGGCTCACCAGTGTCATCATCCTGAGCCCTCTGACGTATTGCACGCTGTGGCGTCTATTCGCGCGGCCAAACTTCCCGACGTGGGGCAGTATCCGAATGTAGGCAGTTTTTTTAAGAATCCTGTGGTGACTCAAGGCACGGCGGGCAGGTTGATCGAGATTTTGCCGAACTTGCCTGTGTATGCACTGGAGAATGGTGTGACCAAGCTGTCGGCGGCCTATTTGATCGAGGCGCTGGGTTTGAAGGGGCTTCGTTATCGCGGTTGCCAAGTCAGCGAGCAACATGCTCTTGTGCTGATTAATACTCAGTCCGATCGAGGTGAGCACTGTCTTGAGTTGGCACAAAAAGTCTCCGACAAAGTGTATGAGCAGTTTGGTGTTGCGCTAGAACAAGAGCCAAGTATCCTGGGAAGCAGTCGTGACCTTTGACGCTGAGTCGTTCTTAAAACAGCTTACTCGCCGCTCGGGTGTTTATCAGATGATAGGCGCAGATGGCGAGGTGCTATACGTTGGTAAAGCCAAAAACCTGAAGTCTCGGGTCACGAGTTATTTTCGCAGCGCGGGTCTGACGACCAAGACGATCGCACTGGTTAATCGCATCAAAGATATCCAGGTGACGGTAACATCGACAGAGGTCGATGCCTTATTGCTGGAACACAATCTGATCAAGGAACACCGTCCACCCTATAACGTGTTATTGAAAGACGATAAGTCGTACCCCTATATTTTCTTGAGTAGCCAAGATCAGTTTCCGCGCCTCTCGTTGCATCGTGGGCCAAAGCGCAAAAAGGGTCTTTATTTCGGACCCTATCCCAGCTCTGGGGCAGTCCGAGAATCGCTGCATTTTTTACAGAAAACTTTCCGCGTGCGTCAATGTGAAGACGCCTATTTTCGGAATCGATCTCGACCATGTTTACAGCATCAGATCGGCCGATGCACGGCACCTTGCGTGAAAGGCTATGTAAGCGAAGCTGATTATTCGGAGCAAGTGGAGGCGACCAAACTATTTTTAGAGGGCAAGTCGCAGGAGCTCATGCGCAAACTCGCCGACGACATGGAGGCAGCGGCGGCTGATCTTGCATTTGAGCGCGCAGCAGTCTTGCGCGATCAGCTGGGGCATATTCAGCAAGTGCAGTCATCCCAAGGTATCGAGGGTGTTAGTGGCGACCTCGATATTATTGCCTGCCAAGCGCGCCATGGTAAGGCTTGTGTGCACGTCTTATTTGTTCGCGAGGGTCGTGTGATAGGCAGTCGCAGCTACTATCCCTCGTTGGCATTAGATGACAGCGCGAGCTCAACTTTATCTGCTTTTATCCCTCAGTTCTATTTGGCGACTGACCGACCGACACCAAGCGAGATCATTCTTTCTGAGCCCCTGGCGGATGCGGTAGTACTCGAACAACTCCTAGAGTCGAGCAGTGGGCACGTGGTCAAGTTACGTGCTTCGGTGCGACAAGCGCGAGCCCGATGGTTAGAGCTCGCGGTGCAAACAGCCGATACCAATTTAATGGCACGTCTTGAGGCCAAGGAAACGACCAGAAAGCGGCTACTTGCCCTGCAGGCGGCGCTTCAGTTAGAAGTCTTGCCCAAACGGATCGAATGCTTTGACATCAGTCATAGTAGCGGAGCGCAGACGGTGGCCTCTTGCGTGGTATTTGATGAAAATGGCGCGAAAAAATCGGACTATCGAAAGTTTAATATTGAGAACATCACGCCAGGGGATGACTACGCAGCGATGCAGCAGGCCTTATCAAGAAGATTTACTCGGTTAGTGCAAGGCGAGGGTATTCAGCCCGATGTGTTGTTGATTGATGGGGGAAAAGGGCAGGTTGGCCAAGCGGTTGGTGTATTAAGTGACCTCGGTATTACGGGTATTAAAGTTGTTGGTGTGGCGAAAGGCACGACGCGCAAGGCAGGTTTCGAAACTCTTTTGGACGGCGCGACTGGGCGAGAATGGCCATTAAAAAGCGATGATCCCGCCTTACATCTGATACAGTACATTCGTGATGAGTCGCATCGATTTGCCATTACGGGGCACCGTGCGAGGCGAGCGAAGCAACATCAGTCCATCTTGGAATCCATTCCTGGAGTCGGTGTGAAGCGACGCAGAGATCTACTGCGCCATTTTGGCAGCGCTCAGGGCGTGCGGGGTGCGAGTGTAGCGGAGTTAGGCAAGGTGACTGGCATAAGTCACACTCTGGCCGAACATATTTATGACTATTTGAAAGGTGAGTAACGACATTGAGTGTTAATTGGCCCAACAGCTTGACCTTGCTTCGAGTCGCACTGATTCCTATATTAGTGCTGGTTTTTTTCTCTGACTTGGCGTTGCGATTCGAGTTGGCATCGCTGATTTTTATTGTGGCCGCTCTTACGGATTGGCTCGACGGATATTTGGCAAGACGACTCGACCAAACAACCTCATTTGGTGCCTTTCTCGACCCAGTAGCCGACAAGCTCATGGTGACGGTAGCGATCATTTTATTAATTCATCAGCAGCAGTCGAGCCTGTTTACAGTGGCAGGCTGCGTAATTGTAGCTCGAGAAATTCTGGTGTCAGCCTTGCGCGAATGGATGTCCGAGATCGGTCAGCGCACCTCTGTTCGGGTCTCATGGCTCGGTAAGCTCAAGACGACAGTTCAGATGACCGCCATGATCGTTCTTCTTGCCTTAGATCCTATCGAAGGATCAGTGGTACTGTATTTACTCGGTTACGCATTATTCATGTTGGCGGCACTGCTGACGATTTGGTCGATGTGTCTCTATTTACTTGCAGCGCGTCGGGCAATGATGGGGCGTTAGAGCGCCAAATCTGCACATCACCTAATTAAGAAGGTCGATGATGCGTCGTTTGAAGTCTAAAAATGACGTTTACGACCGCTGTGTTCGCGCGCTTTCTACGGAACCCGATACTGGGTAAAAAGTGAGCCATGCGGGTGACAAATAAAGACGTGTCGGGTATAGTGCACGACCTCAAAGCGACACACCTCCTTCGCGCTTTGAGTGGCGACTCTTCGCGTCGCTAAACACCTAGGCTCGGTGGCAGAGTGGTGATGCAGCGGATTGCAAATCCGTCAACGCCGGTTCGATTCCGACCCGAGCCTCCAATTTTTCAAGATT
>CBFHJC010000169.1:0-3729 GCA_965656045.1 Aequoribacter sp. | reverse complement strand
GGATGGTCGTGATCTAAATCGCAGCTTCCCCGGTTCTGCAAGTGGCTCTCTCGCGGCGCGCATCGCTGAAACATTTATGACTGAAATTGTTGCACACAGCACGCACGGTATCGACCTGCATACGGGCGCCCGACATCGCTGCAATTTTCCTCAGATCAGAGCGAATCTTTTCGATCCTGAAACACTGGCAATGACCAATGCCTTCGGTGCCCCCATCGCTATTAATGCTCGGATTCGAGACGGTTCCCTGCGCCAAGCCGCCGCTGAACGGGGTGTGCCGGTGTTACTCTACGAATCATGCGAAGCTTTGCGATTCGACGAAATTTATATCCGCGCGGGGGTGAAAGGGATTTTGAATGCCATGCGTCATATTGGCATGCTGCGTAAAAGCCGCGCTAAAATAAAACCGCCCATGATCAGTGAGCGAACCGCATGGGTACGGGCACCCGATAGCGGTATTCTGCGCGTACTCGTATCACTCGGAGAATTTGTTGAGGCGGGCCAAGTCATCGGTATTATCGCAGATCCCTTGGGAACGAGAGAGGTGGCTGTCATCGCCGATGAAAGCGGCATCGTGATTGGTCGAACAAATCTCCCTCTGGCTTATGAGGGCGATGCCCTGTTCCACGTTGCGCAGGTCAGTTCAGAAAACGATTGGAAGCTAGAAACGTTTAACGAGACCTTCTCGCCCGAGTCAATGACGGCATCCGAGGTGATGCAGGAGCCTCCTATCGCGCTTTGAGCGGTACCTTTGTGTTGCGAGGCGCGGCTTTGGGGGCCTTTTTGAATGCGATTGTGTGAGTTGAGAATGTGACGGCGGAACGCCGCTGGGAGAATGACATGGTAAGGATTTCAGGACAGTGTTTGCGGTGGTTGCTGAGAGGGCTTTTGGTACTGAGTGTCAGTGGGGCACAGGCGAGTTCGCCGCTCACCGCAGGCCAATTGTTGCCGCTACTGTCTATCGATACTGAGGGGGAATTACTACTCCAAGATGGAGCGCGCCAGTTCGAGCCTTGGCAGTCCGACAGCGGGCTCGGGCAGCCACAGGTCATCCAATACATGGCCGCTCGAAGTTCTACCAGTAAGCTCAACGAGCCTCTGACCGACGCCCTAAAGCGTGCCGCATTCCCACCCGGCACGGTGCGAGTTACCACAATTCTAAACCTAGCAGATGCTGCGTGGGGGACCCGCGGGTTCGTACTGAATGAACTGGAGAACAACAAGAAAAAGTACCCAGAGGCGATTTTGGTTGTGGATGAGGCTGGTGCCGGGCTGCAACGGTGGCAATTGACGCCAAAAAACTCCGCCATTGCCGTCGTTGCTCCAGATGGTGCTGTCGCTCTGTTCCATGAGGGCCCAATGGATAGCGGCGGGATTGAGCAGGTGCTAGCCATGCTTCAGGGTTGGATTAGCGAGTAGTAGTCCAAATGAGACGTTTTAAGATACCGCATACGTTCACCTTGCTCTTCGGCATGATGGTGCTCGCGATGGTGGCCACTTGAATAGTACCCCAAGGCTTCTTCGAAATCATTTCTAGGAATTTTAACGAATTAAATCAATAGTTTAAAATTAATGAATCTTATTTGATTCAACGCTTCAGTAGAATGGTCGTTAGAATATGGCAAAGAACACCCCTTTTTGACCCGAAGTAAGTCAGGTACAAGGTACTATTACTGAGTCCGAGCCGCCCAGCAGCGCCCCGAAGCCCCTCTCTCCAGACTACGAGGATTGGTTCAATCAGCAGATACAGCAAAGTGGGTATGCGCAGGTGGCCTATGCGCCGATCGAGGCGGGTTACTGGCCGGTGGTGGCGCACAAAGTGTATCTAGAGCCTTTGCACTTAGCGTCATTGGGAGCGGTGGGTTTCAGCCTTGAAGCGAGCGATCTAGCCTCTAGACCAACGCAACACGGCACAGCACCCAGCTTCCGATTGCGGTCTGACGATGCGCTCGTTGTGGCCGATATGACATTGAATGAGTTGACCCAAGTAGGGCTGAACACGCTTGAGATCCGCTTAACTGAATTAAAAGCTGAATCGGCTCTGACGTCACTGAAGCCCTCGCTCTCAGAGCGGGTAAACGGAGGGCTAATAGATCTTGATTTGAGCGGCGAGTTTAGCTTCTCGGATGATGGCGTCCTTAACTTGACCCTGGACTCCGTTCTGACCGGCTCTAGTCTGGAAATCAAGGGTCGGTCGGTACCGGTCGAAACGTTCACCGTAAAGGTTGGATTGGCTGGAACAATGCAGGCGCCAAAAGTACAAGTAGACCAAAAACAGCTGGAGTCCCAGTTAAAAGATTTGGCCGAGGATGCTCTTAAGACCGAGGCCCAGCGTCGTGTTGAGGAAAAGTTAAAAGATAAGGTGGGCGATAGACTGAAAGTCTTGTTTCAGTAAGGCTGCGCGAATCGAGTGCTGAACAAGAGAATGAGTCTGTGTTGTCCTTGTGCTAACATTGGCGTCAAATTGAGACGTCATCAAACTAAGTTGTTGTACACTCGTTTTATAATGGATTGCATCCCCCATTAACCGTCTGATTGGGTTGAATTTTTATGTGCGCACAATACGTATACACAATGAATCGCGTGGGCAAAATAGTGCCCCCCAAGCGCAAAATCTTGGAAGATATTTCGCTGTCTTTTTTTCCCGGCGCCAAGATTGGTGTGTTGGGTCTGAATGGTTCTGGTAAATCAACGCTGTTGCGAATCATGGCGGGTCTCGATACCGATATATTAGGTGAGGCTCGGCCCCAACCCGACCTGAAGATTGGCTATCTCGAGCAAGAACCCCAACTTGATCCGAATAAGACGGTGCGCGGCAATGTGGAAGAGGGTGTGCAGGAAGCTATCGATGCACTGAGTGCACTCGAGCAAGTGTACGCAGATTACGCCGAACCCGATGCGGATTTCGACGCACTTGCAAAGAAGCAGGCGCAGTTAGAAGACATCATTCAGGCGACTGATGCACACAATTTAGACCATACCTTAGAAGTGGCGGCCGATGCCTTAAGACTTCCGCCATGGGATGCCGATGTGACTACTCTGTCGGGTGGTGAGCGTCGTCGAGTGGCGCTCTGCCGCTTACTGTTGTCCAAGCCGGACATGCTCCTGCTAGACGAGCCGACTAACCATTTAGATGCCGAGAGTGTGGCCTGGTTAGAGCGTTTTCTTCATGACTTTCCCGGCACCGTAGTGGCGATTACTCACGATCGCTACTTTCTAGATAACGCGGCGGGTTGGATTCTAGAGCTTGATCGCGGTCGAGGTATTCCTTACGAGGGCAACTATTCAGATTGGCTAGATGCGAAAGAGAAACGTCTCGAGCAAGAAAAAAGGCAAGAGGCTTCGCATCAGAAAGCGATTCGCTCCGAGCTCGAGTGGGTGCGCAGCAATGCTAAGGGGCGCCAAACGAAGAGTAAGGCACGTCTGGCGCGTTTTGATGAATTGCAGTCGCAGGAGTTCCAGGTTCGGAATGAAACTAACGAAATTTACATTCCACCGGGTCCCCGTTTGGGCGACAAGGTAATAGAGGTGAGCGGGCTCCGCAAAAGCTATGGTGATCGTCTGCTATTTGATGATGTTAGCTTCACTGTCCCGAAAGGAAGTATCGTTGGTATTATCGGTGCTAACGGGATGGGTAAATCAACCCTGTTTAAAATGTTGGTCGGCACAGAGCAGCCCGATGCAGGAACGATCACTGTTGGCGAGACAGTCAAGATCGCCTACGTGGAT
>CBFHJC010000168.1:0-3874 GCA_965656045.1 Aequoribacter sp. | reverse complement strand
TGCGATCCAGCGACGTTTTTAGAGGGGGTGGCTCGGGCTGTCTCAAGAGCTCCGTTGTGGATTGATGCTGGCGGTAACTCCATCACGCGCTTTGGTTGGTGCACTGGTGGTGCTCAAGACTTAATCGATGCTGCAGCCCAAATGAACTTAGACGCGTTTATTTCTGGTGAGATTTCAGAGCGAACGACTCACAGCGCGAGAGAGCAGGGTATTCATTTTTTTGCGGCCGGCCATCACGCCACCGAACGTTATGGGGTGCAGCGACTCGGCGCCTGGCTGTCGTCAAGATTCCCCATAGAGCATCGATTTTTTGATCTTGATAATCCCGCTTAGCTGGGATTAATTTAGGCGGAGCGTTCGTTAAGGCCGTAGCGCTCGTTCAGCATTCCCGGTTCATCGGGGGATGTTTTGGGGGCGTAGTCCAGCGGCGGTTGGCGACTTTGATTATCCACAACGGAGTCTTTGTCGGTCGACTCGATAGCTTGCACAAGCGTTTGAGGCAGCTGATTTTGATCGCACAGGGTGGAAGCCCCTTCGGACAGATGTTCGTAAACGGAGCGATAATTCTGTGTAAGTTGTCCGACAAGTCTTGCCGTCTCGCTAAAATGTTGGTTGACGTCCTGTTGGTACTGCGCGTGTTTTTCTTTCAAGATGGACAAGGATTCCTCGAGCTCAGCTTCCCGACTACTGCTGGGTTGAGCGCTATGCTTACCCGCGTACCACCCGGCCAAAAAGGCAATAGCAGTCAGGAGTAGGCCGGCGATGATGAGTGTTACTGACGTTAGTTCAATCACGATGAAATCCTCTATGAAGCACGAGTATAGCCTTAATTTAAAAATTTCTGAATGCTTTGTCGCGTCTGTAACTTGCCTCTTTCGATTCACATCGCTAGAGTCTCGCGCTGACTACCTGCCTTCGAGATCGTGAGAATGAGTGTCGCCAAGCTAATGAGTCCCAGTGAGCGCTACCGTGAGCAATTGCGCACGGGTGCGCTGCTTCCAGACGGTGATCAAGCTCGCGCTATAGAATTACTCGAGGATTTGTACCAGCGACTGATAGCGCCGGTGCCCTGGCTGCAGCGAAAACTGCCCTGGCGATCAAAACCCGGTCCCCAAATTGGACTCTACCTGTGGGGTGGGGTAGGTCGTGGCAAAACCCATTTGCTTGATCTATTTTTTGATTCTCTCCCATCTGAGCTTGGTCTCAGAGTACATTTTCATAGGTTTATGTATCGGGTGCACGCTGATCTAGCGCGCTTACAAGGCCATAAGAACCCGCTTGAATCGGTGGCAGACGGTATTGCCGCAGAGGCACGTGTGTTGTGTTTCGACGAGTTTTTTGTCACTGATATTGGCGACGCCATGATTCTGGCTGGCCTAATGGAGGCTTTGTTTGAGCGGGGTATCACGCTCGTGGCAACTTCAAATATCGAGCCCAGTAGGCTCTATGAAAACGGTTTACAGCGGCAACGATTTATTCCAGCGATCCATTTGATCCAGCGTTATGTGCAGGTTTTCAACCTCGATTCGGGCATTGATTATCGCCTTCGAACTCTGCAACAGCTGCCTCTATATCTCACCCCCGATGATACTGCTGCGCGCGTCGCGCTGCGTGATATGTTTCAAAAACTGGCGCCTCACGATGCAGAGGACGGGGTTACGGTGACTATTCTCGGTCGAGATCTGCCGGTCGAGGCCATTGCAGATGATGTGGTGTGGTTCACTTTTGAGGCACTGTGTGATGGTCCGCGGTCGCAAAATGACTATATCGAATTGGCTCGCATCTACCACACGGTGCTATTGCAGTCGGTCCCAATTTTCACTGGCGCGAACGATGACCAGGCACGACGCTTCGTGAATTTGGTCGATGAGTTTTATGATCGGGGTGTCAAACTGGTGTTAAGTGCCGACGGGGCTCTGCTCGACCTGTATCAGGGCCATCGTTTAGCATTCGTATTTGAGCGCACGATTTCTCGGCTTCAAGAAATGCAATCCGAAGATTATTTAGCGAGCCCGCATAAACCTTAGTGCTCTGCTATTGGTGGGTCTGCGCTTGGCATTTCATTTTGTGGAAAATTAGCGCTTGAAAAGCGCGATTCGATTGAGTAGTATTCGCGCTCTCTAAATTTAGCCCTACAAGGCCATTTCAACATGAAAACCTACAGCGCAAAAACCGGCGAAGTGAACCAAGCGTGGTTCATCGTTGACGCCACAGACAAGACGCTAGGGCGTCTTGCGAGCGAAATTGCTCTCCGCCTGCGTGGCAAGCATAAGCCAGAGTATACTCCGCACATCGACACTGGCGATTACATTGTGGTCGTTAATGCCGAGAAGGTGAAAGTGACCGGCGCGAAAGCGACCGATAAAATGTATCACCACCACACGGGTTATCCAGGTGGTCTCAAGTCATTCTCATTTGAAAAACTGATCGAGCGCGCCCCAGAAAGAGTACTTCAGCGCGCCGTGAAAGGCATGTTACCGCGCAACCCTCTTGGGCGAGCGATGTTTAGAAAGTTAAAAGTTTATGCAGGTAGTGAGCATCCGCATACGGCGCAGCAACCTGAAACATTGAATATTTAAGGAATTGTGACGATTATGGCAGCAGCTCAGTACTACGGCACAGGCCGACGCAAAACCTCTACCGCACGAGTTTTCCTAACTCAAGGCGAAGGGGTGATCACAATCAACGACCGCCCCATCGACCAGTATTTCGGTCGTCAGGTGGCTCGAATGATTGTTCGTCAGCCATTAGAGCTCGTCGAGATGGCGCAGCGGTTCAACGTGAATGTTACGGTCGCCGGTGGTGGAAGTTTTGGCCAGGCAGGCGCAATTCGTCACGGTATTACCAGAGCCTTGATGGAATACGACGAGACACTGAGATCTGCTTTGCGTAAAGCGGGATATGTTACTCGAGATGCCCGTGAAGTTGAGAGAAAGAAAGTCGGACTGCGAAAAGCGCGCAAACGTCCCCAGTTCTCGAAGCGATAAACACCTATTGCTCATTCCCAAAGCCCGATTTATTTCGGGCTTTTTTGTTTTTATTTTAAGACCTTGTTTTGAATCATTTTTGTTGACGAAAAAAGCGATCTTAAAGTCCTTTCGGCTTGTATCTCGCGGCCAAACTCATTACCATTCGAGTCATTTTTAAGTCGGTGGTTTTTGACGCTCCACAGTGCGTTGGGATCATCATGTTTGTCTGGGGTGGGATGAATTATGTCTGATGAAACTGTAAATACGACCAGGCGTCGGTTTCTAACTGCTGCTACGAGCGCAGTAGGGGTCGCTGGTGCGGTCGGTATTGCAACACCATTCTTGGGTTCATGGCAGCCCTCGGCCAAGGCTAAGGCGGCGGGTGCTCCCGTAAAAGCGGATATTTCGAAGCTTGAGCCCGGCCAGATGATTGTGGTCGAGTGGCGCGGTAAGCCCGTTTATATCGTGAATCGAACCGCCGATATGTTAGCGAGTTTGCCGCAGCTGGATGCGACGCTCAAAGATCCCGAATCAGTGATTTCGACTCAGCCCGATTACATATCGGGTCCAGAGCGCGCCATTCGTCCCGAGTTGCTCGTGGTAGAGGGACTCTGCACACACCTAGGTTGTGCGCCAAAGTATCGCCCCGAAGTCGGTGCTGCTGATTTGGGTGGTGATGCATGGTTGGGGGGGTTTTTCTGCCCATGTCATGGCTCTAAGTTTGACCTCTCTGGTCGTGTGTACGCGGGTGTCCCCGCCTCGACAAATTTAGTTGTGCCACCTTATTCCTTTGAATCCGACAGGGTGGTAGTCATCGGTGTTGATACGGAGGTCGGGTAATGATTAACGCTCTAGTAGGATTACGCGACTGGGTTGATGCGCGCTTACCAATCGTACGCGCTTGG
>CBFHJC010000167.1:0-3894 GCA_965656045.1 Aequoribacter sp. | reverse complement strand
TTTCACCGACTTAGAATCTGCCGTTCTCGGCGCAGTACTGGGTTACGGTACTTTGTGGAGCGTTTACTGGATCTTTAAAGTGCTGACCAAAAAGGAAGGTATGGGTTACGGCGATTTTAAACTTCTCGCGGCCTTGGGCGCTTGGCTCGGCTGGCAGGCACTGCCTATGATCATTTTGTTATCCTCATTGGTCGGCGCCACCATCGGGATCGCATTGATCGCTCTCAAGCGACTGCAGCGAGATCAACCCATACCATTCGGACCCTACTTAGCAGCGGCAGGCTGGCTCTTTCTAATGATGGGAGATAGGCTCACACAATGGTCTCTATTCTAAGGAGCAATAATGCTAACTGTGGGTATTACAGGCGGGATAGGCAGCGGCAAAACTGCCCTAACGGACGCCTTGCAAGATATGGGGGTTGTGATCGTCGATGCCGATGCCATAGCCCGGATTATCGTTGAGCCAGGCCGGCCCGCTCTCGCCCAAATTGCGGATCATTTCGGACCACAGTGTCTTAGTCCCGACGGCACCCTAGACCGCGCTGCCTTGCGCCAGATTGTGTTTTCCGACCCCGACGCACGCGCCTGGCTAGAAGCGCTGACACACCCCCTTATTGGCGCTGAGCTCAAAGCGCAACTCGATGCAGCGGACGGACCTTATCGAGTGTTGAGCTCGCCCTTATTATTAGAGGGGCAGCAAGCGAGCATGACCGACTACGTGGTGGTGGTTGATGTACCGGAAGCGGTTCAGATTAAACGAGCCAGCGGGCGCGACCAGAATTCTCCAGAGCAAATACAGAGGATTATGAACGCTCAACTTCCCAGACAAGAGCGCCTCGCTCGGGCCGACTACATTGTTGATAATTCAGGCACCATGGAGCAACTACGAGAGCAAGTGCAGGTGCTACATCGACATTTACTCGGCCTTGCCGATCGCTAGACGACGCCGAAGGCTGTCTAGTATGGCTCGATTCGGCGGCGGCATGGGGTATTCTCCACAGTCATCAATAGGTACCCATGCGACTTCCTGCCCCTCTTTCCCCGCGGGCTCGCCCGAGAAATCCGTCACCAACCAGCACTGCAACTCGACTCGACGCGAGGCATAATCGTGCCCAACCGTCTGTAAGGGTTCACTGACATTTACGAGGATACCGAGTTCCTCGAACAGCTCTCTTCGTAATGCTTGCTGTGAGGTTTCACCAGATTCAAGCTTGCCACCTGGAAACTCCCACAACCCCGCCAGATGTTGCTCCGCTCTTCGTCTCGAGAGACACACCTGAGTGCCTCTCACCACCACGCCAACCGCTACTTTCAAAGAGACTTTAGGTTCGGTATTCGGCATTGATTCTGACATAGTCGTAAGAAAAATCGCTCGTATAGACTGTGGTAGACGCTGTACCCCGGTTTAAACCAACCTGCAAGACAATATCAACGGGCGCCATTGCAGCGACACCGTCTGCCTCGGTATAACTGGCGGCCCGCTGACCACGTTCAGCAATCAACACATCATTCAAAGTCAGGGTGATCTGATCAATCGCAAGATTCACCAGACCAGCTCGACCGATCGCTGCCAGCAGTCGCCCCCAATTGGGGTCAGAGGCAAACACAGCCGTTTTCACCAAGGGTGACTCTGCTATTGTGAAAGCTACATCCAGGCACTCTTGTTCGGTCAGACCACCGTGCACCTGGATTTCGAAGAACTTTGTCGCGCCCTCACCATCGCGAACCATCGCCTGAGCCAACGATAACAATAGGCTCTCGAGGGCGTCACAAAAGTGAAGATAAAGCGGGTCGGATTCACTGCTAATCGGTGGCAACGAAGACGCGCCGGTAGCAGACAAGGTGCAAGCGTCATTGGTCGAAGTATCGCCATCGATAGTGATGCGGTGGTACGACTGCTCTACCGCTCGACTCAAGGCAACCTTCAGCAGGGCTGGGGCAATAGCGAGGTCCGTTGCCACGAACGAGAGCATGGTCGCCATATTTGGCCTAATCATGCCGGCGCCCTTGGTGATACCCGTGATCGAAAAATAGTGGTCCCCGAACGGGATCTGAACAGAAGCCACCTTCGGCCTGGTATCGGTGGTCATTATCCCTTCGGCTGCCGTCTGCCAGTGATCCTCATGCAGATCTGCTAGTGCCGGCGCTTGTGCTGCCACCAGTTTATCTACCGGCAGAGGCTCTCCGATGACTCCAGTCGAGAAGGGCAATACTTCTTCTTCAGCACACCCTACCCGCTCCGCTAAAGCTCTGACTGTGGCGCTAGCAGCCAGCAAACCCGACTCTCCAGTGCCTGCATTGGCGTTACCCGTATTAATCATCAAGTAGCGCGGTGCAGCCTGGCTGAGATGTTGTCGAGCCAACACCACGGGTGCAGCGCAGAAATCATTTCGGGTAAAAACTGCAGCCGTCGCTGTCCCAGGCGTAAGTTCTATGATCACTAAATCTTTGCGACCTACTTTCTTAATCCCGGCGCTGGCAATACCCAGACGCACCCCATTCACTGGGAACACTGTTTCCATCGACTATAGTTTTCCGTGACACGATTTATATTTTTTACCACTCCCACAGGGGCATGGTTCATTGCGACCCACTTTGCGCTCCTCCCGAACAAACGGCGCCGCACCGGGATCTTCATCAGCACTCGCAGCAGGTTCACGCAGAGCGCTGGCATCACTGTGTTCAAAGGCCAACTGTTCGCGCGCGGCCTCATCTCGACGCTGCTGTTCTATACGTTCAGCCTCATCTGGCCGTTGAATTTGCACGTGACTCAAGAATTTTATGACTTCAAACTTAAGATTATTGAGCAATGTCTGGAACAGCTCGAAGGATTCACGTTTGTACTCTTGCTTCGGGTTCTTTTGAGCATACGCGCGCAGATGGATCCCTTGGCGCAGTTGATCCATGGTCGCCAAATGATCTTTCCAAAGTTGATCGAGAATCTGCAACATGACCTGTTTTTCGATCTTCCGCATGTCTGGCCCAACAGCCTCACACTTGGCCTCATAGGCTGTCTGGATGGCGGCGAGCACTCGTTCTCTGATGGCATCTTCGTCGACAGTGTTGTCTTGATCGAGCCATTCTTGGATCGGCAACTCCACTGCAAAATCAGATTTAAGACTATTCTCTAAGCCCGAAACATCCCACTGCTCCTCGACGCTCATGGGCGGAATGTAACCATCAATCGTATCGTTCACCACATCAGCGCGAATGGCGATAATGGTCTCTGAGATATCCTCGGACACGAGCAAATCATCACGTTGCTGATAGACAATCTGCCGCTGATCATTGGCGACATCATCGTACTCCAGCAATTGCTTTCGAATGTCAAAGTTGCGACCTTCTACCTTGCGCTGAGCCTTCTCGATCGCATTCGTCACCATCCGATGCTCAATCGCTTCGCCCTTCTCCATCCCGAGCGCTTGCATGAAGTTTTTGACTCGGTCAGAGGCAAAAATACGCATTAGATTGTCTTCCAACGACAGATAAAAGCGCGATAAACCGGGGTCGCCCTGACGTCCTGCTCGTCCTCTGAGCTGATTATCAATCCGTCGAGACTCATGTCTTTCGGTACCCAGGATATGGAGCCCACCCGCAGCTAAGACGGCTTCATGCCGAGCTTGCCACGCTGTTTCGATCGCCTGTTTCTGATCCTCGGGTAAATCTCCGGCTGCGGTGAGCTCGGCTTCTAAATTACCGCCCAAAACGATATCGGTACCTCGACCTGCCATATTGGTCGCAATCGTTACTACACCGGGTCGACCTGCTTGCGCAATAATATCCGCTTCCTGCTCATGATATTTGGCATTCAATACCTTGTGATCAATATTGGCTTCTTTGAAGCGCAACGATAACTCTTCTGAGGTCTCAACTGAGGCGGTACCCACTAACACC
>CBFHJC010000166.1:0-3905 GCA_965656045.1 Aequoribacter sp. | reverse complement strand
AGGCTGATGTCATTGGACTTCCATCGTATTGAGTAAGTGCAAACATTCGGCCATTGCTGACATTGCCGTTGTGAGGAATCGCCAGAGCTTGCCCAGTGGTTTTAGCTTCGTAGTGCGCCAAGTAAGCCCAAAGATCACGTGGGTCATGACTTTCTAATACTGAATAGGGTCGTACCTGACGAGTCCGCTCGATGCCATCTCGAAAAAGAACCACGCGATGCAAGTTGTCGCCCTGAGGCATCGATGTCCATTCAAACCCAGCAATCGCACTAAAATTTCCGGGGTCGTTAGCCTCCTCAGCCATCTCGAGACTGCGCTCCCATGTATCACGGCGAATTATCGCCGTCTCATCTTCTGGAGATTCTTGCACATCTCGCAGTTGCATGATGGCCACAAAAAACCCAGTCGCCAACTCGCTCACGCGTTCCAGCAAGTTACGATCGCGATGCACAGCGAGTGCCCCTAAATACTCGGCATGATCAGACACTACCAGGAAATCGAGCGGCCGAGTCAGCTGTGCGTGAAGCTCAGAAGTGACTTGCACCCGCTCACCCTTGGCAAAGGCATAAGCATGAATCGGTGTTAAGGCAGTATTTCCGATCGTGTTTGCGTCTGCAGAATAGTTAGAGTGCAGATGCGTATCTCCCCACAATAACGCGCTCGGATACGGCGCACTGTCGCCTTGCCCCAAAGCTGGGGATGCCAAGTAGAACAGGAGTAACGCAAGCACGGCACACTGATTTGCTCTGTGGATCATAGGTTGGGCTCCAAAATTCTACTGTGGAGCTTAGCACCAAGCATCTATGCGCTGAAGATCGTATGTTGGTCCGTTAGGGTTAAACAGCACTGGTGGATTCTTTTGCGAATCAGCCCTATCACCCGGCCAGCCGAGCTACTTGTGGCAACAGAACAGCAGCGACCAAAACTGCTTGCCCCCACTTCAGTACTCTTAAATCGCTCTCGGTACTGTTGAAGCGCTTCTCAAATTTCGAATCAAGCTCAGAGATACGCTTTTCGATCTTCAAATTCTGATCAGCAAACCGCTGCTCAATTTTGAGATCTTGCTCGGCAAATCGCGATTCCCACCTGAGATCCTGCTCAGCAAATCGCGACTCCCACCTAAGATCCTGCTCAGCAAACCGCGCATCTAGAGTCGCATCTAAATAGTCTTTCGTGATCACATCATCGATATACATGCCGAAGGCTTGCTTCATGGTCATCGCATGGATCTCCGCCACCTGAGCCTCTACACCAGCACTGGTGAGTTGTTTAACGTAATCCAAAGTATCGAATTTGAGTGCCGGCACGTCAAGGTCCTTATCACAGCGAGCGCATCGCAACACCACCACTCTACTGCGCCGAATTCAACGAGCAAAGTGTTGTGTTTCATCATTATCGACCACAGGCCTTTTAAAACACAGCGCGCTTTACCTCAGGAGATTCAGTTTGACAGCACATCATAAACAGATAAAAATCTGTTTTAAATTTGCACAGACTAGGAGAATCAAAATGTTTGGTTCACGCAATATCCACACAATTACAGAGTTTAGTCGACACACCGCTGAGCATTTAAAGCGCCTTGCCACCTCGAAGCAACCCGAACTTTTCACTCACAATGGTAAGCCCAGTGTCGTTATCCAAGACGCCGAGTCTTACGAGCGCATGGCGGAGCTCGCGGATTATGCCGAGAGCATCATCAAAATCCGTCAAGCACTGTCAGAGCAAGGTCGGCCGCTGGAAAACTTCACTAAAGAATTCGAGCAGAGTGTCGGTCTTATCTCTTGAAACACTACCAAATCAACATTCGCCCAACAGCCGAAATAGATATTCGGCAGCGTTATCATCAAATACACGAAGCGTCCCCCGCGAATGCAAAAAGTTGGTACCTAAACCTGGTGGCCGCAATTAAAACGCTTGAACACTTAGCTTTGCGCTGCCCTATCGCAGACGAGGCAGCAGACATCCATCTGGACATAAGACAGCTCGTCGTTGGTCGGTACCGGGTGCTGTACTTTGTGCAAGCAAATTCCGTCGAAATCTTGCACATCCGCCACGTCAGACACGACCGAAACCTTTAATTGCTAGACTCCCCCAACTCCCGAAACTTCGCCGCCATCGTCTCGTTCCCGCGCGTCAGCTTCTTAATCGTGACATCCTGAGCCTTGTCGTTCGCCAGCCTTAGCTGCCTATCGCTACTCAGCAAGGCTTCTTTGGTTTTTTGCAAATGGCTAATGGATTTGTCGATCTCTTCGATCGCGGTTTGAAACTTGCGCGAAGCCAACTCGTAGTTCTTGCCGAAGGCGTCCTTGAACTTTTCTAGATTGTCTTCGAAGTGGGTAATGTCGATATTTTGATCTTTGATCAGCTTAAGCTCTGTTTTATAGGCTAAGGCACCCATCGCAGCGTTTCTGAGCAGCGTGATCATCGATAAAAAGAATTGTGGGCGAATCACATACATCTTTGGGTAGCGGTGTCCCACATCCACAATACCTGTGTTGTAGTAGTCGCTATCAGCTTCGAGCAGACTGACCAGAATCGCGTACTCACAACCCTTCTCGGTACGGTCTTTGTCGAGCTCCTTCAAGAAGTCTTCGTTGCGCTTCTTAGTGGCGGTGGCGTCGGCTTCGTTCTTCATCTCGAACATAATCGACACAATTTCTATGCCCTGCTCATCGAAATCTTTGAAGATGAAATCGCCTTTACTGCCAGAACGTGCGTCGTTGTCTTTCTCGAAATAAGCTCTTGGAAACGCCGTTGCTCGAATTTTGTTGAACTCCGTCTCGCAGTGTTGCTCTAAGCTCTCGCCGAGCATCTTGGTAGAGAGCCTGGCTTTCATGTCTTTGAGGCGCTCGATGGCGTCGTCGCGATCCTTGATTTGCGTTTCATACTTATCTTTTAGGGCACTTTCTGACAATTCCTTTTCGAGTGCCGCACGCTCGAGCTGATTGGCAAGCGCCTCTTTTTGCTTTTCGATGTCACTTACCGCCTGCGCCACGGCTAATTGCCGCTCAGTCTGAGTAGCGTCGAGCTTGGCTTTTAGAGCTTGGATTTCGGCCTCTCTTCTCGCTTGCTCCCGCTGCAACTCGGCGTCTCGTTTTGCTTGTTCGCCCTGCAACTCGGCCTTGAGCTGACTTTTGGCAAGCTCCACCGCACTCGCCGTCTCTTTTGCTGCGAGTTCTAGCCGCTCGTGGATCTCGTGCTCGAATTCTTGGTTGCGGACCTGTTTCAGGATATCGACGTAGCCCGACTCGTCTATTTTGAAGGCTTGGCCACAATGCGGGCAGCTAATATCGTTCATTTTATTCCTCGTCGATCAGGGCCGCACCTCTGAAAAGTTAGCCCTTGGTTTGCGCTATGAGTCTATTCGATGCGGCTCTTTCTGTACCTTACTAAGGTCATAACCTTGCTGCTGGATGAGTTGCATCATTCGTGCGTATTCTTCATCGGAAATCTCGGGCGACCGCGCCATGAGCCATACGTAATCACGCTTGTTGCGGCCGATGATCGTAACCGAATAGTCCTCGCTCACATGCATGATTCGATAGTCCGCCTTGAACGGCCATACAAATTGCATCTTCCATATCGCATTAGACTGGGTATCTTCAACGAAGCCTGTAGGGTGGTACTCAGTTATCTCGCCATCAAAGCCACCTTTATTGAAACGAAAGGTCGTGGCTATCGAGCCGTCAGGGTTTTGACGGTACGTTTCTATCGGGTTGTACGCTTCTTTCTCGATAAACGTGGGGATGCTGGCAATGACATACCACTCACCCATAAAACGTTGCAAATCAACATAATCAGCTGTTTTCACGGGTGGATAACTGCTGCAAGCCGTGACAAGAAGCAGTGTAGATAACACCAGAATCGTCTTCGTTTTCATCATGTTCCCCTTTCGATAGATTTGT
>CBFHJC010000165.1:0-3988 GCA_965656045.1 Aequoribacter sp. | reverse complement strand
CAGCATAGTACTTCAAAACATAGCCGCCAGTATTGAGCTGGGGAACACGATCGGGAGGCGTGCTCTGGAGTTGCCGACAGAATTCCGACAGATTTGCTAGCGAGGGTGGATACAGCCCCAGTTCAGCCAGCCAGCGCCGAATCTGCCGGCGGACCTGCTCTAATGAACTGGGTGCCGTCAGCTGTAAGATCGGCTCACCAGTGCGTGCGTAGGCGCAGTCGATGGACTCGGCCAAATCCAGACCAGACGCAGACTGCAGTAACAGTGTCGCGCGTCCCACCGCACTGCCCACTTGCGGCCATCGCTCACGAATCAGTGGAATCAGCCTTTCTCGCAAAAAGCCGCGGTCGTAGTGCTGATCACTGTTGCTGGGATCAGTGACATACGCGGGCGTATATTCCTGCGCCACCGAGACCAAACGCGCTCGAGGAATACTGAGCAAGGGCCTGACTAAACTGCCACTCGCTAAGGGTCGACTCTGCCGAATACCTCCGAGCCCATCTAGGCCCGCTCCGCGAAATGCGCGCATTAAAAAGGTTTCGAGCTGATCATCTTGATGGTGCGCAGTAAAAAGGACATCACCCGGTTGCAGCAATGATTCAAACATCGCATAGCGCGCTCGACGCGCAGCGCCCTCGATACCCTCACCCTGTGGAGTCACATCAACGGTAGTCCCGCAGTAATCGAATGCGAGTTGGGCTGCTAGATCACGGACGCCCTCGCCCCACTGGGCCGAATCGCAATGCAATTGATGATCAACATAAACGACTGTTACGGGTGGCGTTTTGGTCCGACTAGCAAACGCCGCGACGATCACCGCTAAGGCACAGGAGTCGGCACCACCACTTACTGCGAGCCACCAGCGTGGCGCTTCCCGGTATTCAAGTAAACAGGTGAGGAGCTGCGGATACTCATCAAAAACTGCCGCAGCCGTCGACACAGAAGAATCAGTTACCAATCGAGAGTAAGCGGTCGTATCGCTGGCTGAGCAAGGTATCAGCAGGCAACGATTGCAAGCGCGTTAATTGGGTGATGAGGTGGGTCTTGATTCGCTCTGCCGTAAGGTCGATATCTCGGTGCGCTCCGCCCATAGGTTCGGGAATCGTCGCATCAACAATACCGAGCTCCTGCAATACAGACGAAGTCACCCCCATAGCTTCGGCTGCATCGGGTGCGAATTCTGAGCTTTTCCAAATAATATTGGCGCAGCCTTCCGGGGAGATCACAAAATAAGTCGCGTACTGCAACATCACCAAATGATCGCCAACACCAATCCCAAGTGCGCCACCGGAGCTGCCCTCACCAATCACGACACAAATGATTGGCGTATTCAGACGAGACATAACGGCTAAATTTTGAGCAATAGCCTCGCTGATTCCGCGCTCCTCTGAATCGATACCGGGATAGGCACCGGGCGTATCGATCAGCGTGATGATCGGCATCTTAAAGCGCTCTGCCAGTTCCATCAATCGCAAGGCTTTGCGATACCCTTCAGGTTTTGGCATGCCAAAGTTACGTTCAACCTTGTCTTTCACCGAGCGGCCCTTTTCTTGACCAATCACCATGACCGACTGACCATCGAGTCTTGCGATACCGCCAACAATGGCTCGGTCATCACCAAAGTGCCGATCACCGTGAAGCTCATCGAACTCAGTGAATATGCGGGGAATGTAATCTAGCGTGTAGGGTCTTTGCGGGTGACGCGCTACTTTAACGATATCCCAAGCGCTCAAATTGGCGTAGATTTTTTCGGTGAGCTTCGCGCTCTTGGTGCGCAGTGTGTTGATTTCCTCGGCGATATCAATGCCATCTCCAGCGCCCACCAACTGAAGTTCTTCGATTTTCGCTTCAAGGTCGGCAATGGGCTGCTCAAAATCAAGATAATTTGGATTCATCGAGGCGCTGTCCTAGCCAAAAGACGCTAGTTTACAAAATTTTAGTCAAGCTAGCCATGACTGACACGATTCAGCGGGTAGGCGTTTACCGCTGAATGGATTATAGCTCTGGCACAATCGACTTCATTGGTTAACACGAAGGTCTCATGTACCATGACGATCTTTCGTGTATTGGGTGCTTCATTGTGACTATTTCGCTCATGCTCGCCCCCATGGAAGGGGTGATCGATCACACCATGCGTGCGATGCTCACTCGGGATAACGACTATGAACGCTGTGTCACCGAATTTTTGAGAGTGACCGACAGACTGCTGCCAGAACGCGTTTTTTTCGCTATCTGTCCAGAGCTCAAACAAGGCGGTACCACGCCGTCTGAGACACCGGTGTACCTGCAAATATTGGGGAGTGATCCGCAAGTTGTCGCGCTGAACGCCAAAAGAGCAGCCGAACTTGGTGCATTGGGCATTGATCTTAACTTTGGTTGCCCTGCGAAAACGGTGAATCGATCGCGTGGCGGCGCAAGCCTACTGCGCACACCGCAACTGGTGAAAGATATCGTGCGGGCCGCCAGAGATGCGGTGCCCGGCCACATCCCGGTCACTGCCAAAATACGACTCGGCTATGATCACGACGAGGGGCTGCTGGAACTGATTGAGCAGCTCGATCAAGCACAGCCAACCGAAATTACAATTCACGCGAGAACCAAAGCACAGGGGTATCGCCCACCTGCTCACTGGCACAAAATTGCCGAAGCGCGACGCCAAACATCCATTCCGATTATTGCCAACGGTGAAATCTGGAGCACCGAAGATGCACTCGCGTGCTCAGAAGCCTCCGGCTGCCAACGGCTGATGATCGCGCGAGGCGCACTTATGCGCCCAGAACTCGGGCGGCTTATCCATCAAAGGTGCCAAGGTCTGCCCGAAACCCCCTTAAATTGGTCCGAGATCGCACATCGTCTGTGCCTCTACTTCGAGCAACAAGGGCTACACTACGACGCTAAGTATACGCCGAGTCCTGTGAAGCAATGGTTGGTGTATTTGAAGCATTACCATGCGCCCGCGGCTCGCCTGTTTGAGGAACTTAAACGAATCACCGACCCACACCACTTCGGTGAGGCGCTTTGGGCGCACTATCGTTCGACATAGTTCGCTCGCATGCTATATTGCCTAAAATTCTTTCCCGCCAGCAGCTGACACGAGAGACCATACTATGACCACAGCTATCACAACCCCTGACGAAGACACTGCCTTTATCGGTCATCCCAAAGGCCTGTTCGTCTGTTTTGCGACTGAACTCTGGGAGCGATTCTCATTTTATGGAATGAAGTATTTACTGCTCCTGTACCTCACCAAATATCACTTATTCTCGGATGGCGCTGGGCTTGAAGTGTTGGGCGGATATGCGGCGCTCGTTTATGCGATGCCGGTGATCGGTGGCCTGCTCGCAGACCGCTATCTGGGCATGCGTAAAGCGGTTATTTTTGGTGGAATCCTATTGGTGTTAGGTCACCTCGGTATGGCTTTTGAAGGCGAACAAGCGCGGTTGGTTGCGGGCCAAGTCGTTCAAGATACGCAAGCGCTGCAAGTGTTTTACGCCTCACTCGCACTCATCGTGATCGGTGTCGGTTTTTTGAAACCCAATATCTCTACGATTGTTGGGCAGCTGTATTCAAAAGACGACCCGAGACGCGATGCGGGCTTCACGATTTTTTACATGGGCATCAATCTGGGTTCGTTCACGGCGACCCTACTGTGTGGCTATCTGGGCGAAACCTATGGTTGGCGCTACGGTTTCGGCGCTGCCGGCATCGGGATGCTGCTGGGGCTCGTTACATTTATTCGCGGCCAAAAGTATCTGCGCGGTTTGGCCGAACCACCCAGTAACGAGCAACTTAAAGAAATCGTGTTCGCTGGGTTATCGCGTGAACGCTTGATCTACGCCGCCGCCCTGGTTGGGGTCGCTGTTGTGTGGCAAATGCTTCAATTCCACGGCGCAGTCGGCATCCTACTCAACAGCCTATCACTCGCGGTGCTTGCGGGTCTCATCTGGTTCATCACCACCCAATGCGATAGTGACGAGCGCTCGAGAAT
>CBFHJC010000164.1:0-4038 GCA_965656045.1 Aequoribacter sp. | reverse complement strand
GGAATATCAGCAAACGCCTGCATCAGCTTTGCGCCGAATTCGGCTGTTCTGCGCAACTGCAGCATTGTCACAGGAGGCTTTTCTTCAGCGAGGCCATTCGAGCTAATTTCATTCAAGTCGGCGCCGACACTAAAAGTATCGCCTTCGCTGCGTAATACGACTGCTCGAGTCTCGTAATCATCGTGCAGACCTCGTGCAATGTCATGGAGCTTTTGCAACATGCTCGAACTCAGAGCATTCCGTGCATCCGATCGACACAAGCTGACCGTAGCAATTTGATCGCGGTACTCTACGCGGACAGGTATCGTATTATTGGCTTTACTCACACACTAAATCCTTCGAGACGTTTACTTAGAAACTATTGATCGAGATTGGACTTGGGTCGTTGCAACAGGCGCCTGATGCAGTGCCACAGCGAGTACCCCCTTTGATAGATAAGATACTCCAACTTGACAGCGTGTGCTACGCAAGTGGCCTCGGTGTGTAGGGAAAGGATGATTAACCAATGACTGCGGAATAGCCATCTAATCGCCCCTCGTTCTTAGACTCACCAACCACTTACCAATTGCCTAGGCGATGCCAAGTTGCGTAAACTCATGTCGAACCGGATGCGGGACAAAGTCTCCCAGCTATCCGCCTTACTCATACTTGAGACCGTATACTCATGAGCCAACTTTTTCGCGTTATTGCCATTGTCGCCACTCTCAGCGCCCTATTCTCAACTCCGACCAGTGCAAATTCTGATCCAGTCAAACTCAGTCCACCCGTGGCCGAGAAGAGAGCGCACAGCTATACCCACCATGGCATCACCATCGAAGATCCCTATGACTGGCTCTATGATAAGTCGTATCCCGTAGTCGACGATGAAGACGTGCTCGACTACGTAAAGGCCGAAAACGCGTACTTCGATGCGCATATGGCCGAGCAGGCCCCATTGATTGAGGCCCTGTTCACCGAGATGCGGGCACGCATTAAAGAAGACGACAGCACGGTTCCCCAACAGAATGGTGATTACCTTTACTGGAGTGAGTTCGAAGAGGGCGCGCAGTATCGTAAACACTGGCGCAAGCCAGTCGAAGGGGGCGCAGCAGAGCTCCTTTTAGATGAGAACGCATTGGCCGAAGGTCTCGAGTATTTTCGTCTGGGTGCCGCCACGGTCAGCCAGAACGGCCGTTATCTGGCCTATTCAACGGATACCAATGGATCGGAGCGCTACACCGCTCGAATTAAAAACCTAAGCACTGGCGAACACTTGCCCGATGTGCTCGAAAATTTGCGCGGGGAGTTGGTCTGGGTCGCAAATGATACCGCTCTGGTTTACGGCCCTGCGAACGAGGAATGGCGGACGCTCGAAGCTAAGTTGCACGTCATTGGCACCCCCAACAGCGAGGATGTCACGCTGTATCAAGAGCAAGACCTAAGCTTCAGCGTGGGCACAGGTCTATCCGCCCAAAAGGATTGGTTACTCATCGTGAGCGGAGATAACGAGACCACCGAAGTTCGACTGGTCCCGGCTGCCGACCCGACTTCCGAACCGATCCTTGTGAAGGCTCGGAACAAAGGGGTTGAGTACCGAATTGATGTTCGTGATGGCGAGCTCTTCGTTATGGCCAATGACGATCATGTCAATTTTCGACTGGCGAAAGCAACACTCGCGAAGCCCCACGAATGGACTACTGTAGTGGCCGGTTCAGACGAATTTTATCTCACCGACTTTCAGTTATTTCAGGATTTTTTCGTGACCGAAGGACGACTGAATGGGCTCGACCAGATCGAACTGCGCACCTATGACACACCCGCTAAAGCCCAGCGTATTGAGTTTCCCGAAGCCAGCTATACCGTTGGTTTATCCAATAATCCTGAGTATGTGGTGACCAAATTACGGCTTGCCTATCAAAGCATGATCACACCCCGTACAGTTTTTGATTACCACGTTGCCAACCGCACTCTAAAGCAACTCAAGCAACAGGAAATCCCGAGTGGCTATGATTCCAGCCAATATGTCACGGAACGGTTAATGATCGAAGCCCGCGATGGCACCCAGGTACCGGTCAGTATTGTGATGCGTAAAGACCGAGCCGATATTCTTGAGAAAGCAGCGATTGATGGACCCGGCCCATTACACCTTTATGCCTATGGTGCGTATGCCTATGCCACACCACCTTACTTTTCAACCACGCGGCTTTCACTGGTCGACCGCGGTTTTGCCTACGCTATCGCGCATATTCGCGGTGGCGATGATTTAGGCCGACGCTGGTATCTGCAGGGTAAACTGTTCGAGCGAGCGAATACCTTTAACGATTTCGTAGACGTCGGGCGCGGTTTGATTGCTAAAGGTTACACTGCTGAAGGCAGTGTCACTGCAAGCGGAGGCTCAGCAGGTGGCAAGTTAATGGGCGCCATCATTAATCAAGACCCCGCTCAGTACGGTGCGATTGTTGCCCACGTCCCGTTCGTTGATGTACTCAACACCATGCTCAACGAGAAGCTGCCACTGACGCCAGGCGAATGGCAAGAATGGGGTAATCCGATCACCGACAAAGCCGCTTTTGCCTACATCCTCTCTTATTCACCTTATGACCAAGTCGTGGCCAAGGCATATCCTCCGATGCTGGTTACCGCTGGCCTTAATGATCCACGCGTGACCTATTGGGAGCCCGCTAAGTGGGTTGCCAAGCTGAGAGACCTGAAAACTGATGACAACTTGCTGTTGATGAAAACCAATATGGGCGCAGGCCATGGTGGACAATCAGGAAGATGGAACTCGCTCAAGGAAACGGCTGAAGAGTTCGCTTTCATTCTGTGGCAGATGGGAATGGCCGAGGGGACTGCTCCGCATTGAGGAGGTTTTACAGAACTCGTTTGATCGAAGCGTAATCGCCTCGTACATTGAGTGTTAGTGTCACGGTCTCGTTCGAGCGATTGCGCCAGAACCAGCCGTGACGACCATCGAAAGTCGGTATGAGCTCTCCCTCTCGAAAATTCTCTGCGCGACCGTTGCGATAAGTGGCTTTCTCGCCACCGGTGCCATTCGCGTGCCAAGTAGAATTCAGGTGGCCAGGATCCGCAATCCATTCAAACACGAGCTTCGCACCTGCCGTCATGTGTACTTTTACCTCTGCTGCTTCGCCCGGCTCGAGCTGGATGACCAGGGTATCATCCCAAGCTGTCTCTGCCACTGCGAGAGATTCCGAGAGCTGAGATGCGTCTGCCGTGACGAGTTCGGGGGCAGATATGTCCGTATCTGACACAGGCAGAGTAACCACTACTTCTACCGGCTCAGTGCTTATGGCGAGCGCTGCCTCTTGCTCTGCTTCCTCGAGCAATTGCTGCTTGATCTCTCCCATTGCCGTTAATCCCAGCATGCGACCCACACCGGTAGGATCAATCCCATATTCCGAGGGCAATACCACGGTAAAAAGCAATACCATCGCAGTGACCAGTGCGATCAGGGTTGAACGTAACAATCGCTCGGCACTGGGGAGTTCTGCTCGGCTAGGGATATCTGAGTTATACATACAAACCTCACTCGATTACTTCAGTTAACAACGACGGCTAGACGCTCACAAAATAGCCGGCAAGCTGATAGCCGACTAATAGAAAACCCGCTGTCATCATGACGACATTGGCGGTATATGCCTGGGTTAGAAAGCTGTCTTGGCGACGCCAAAATCCCATCAGAATGAGAATTGCAGCCAGTGCCAACAACTGTCCTATTTCGACACCGACATTAAAAGCCAGCAAGTTTTGGACTAGTCCGTCCGGCGAAATATCGTACTCAATAATCTTAGACGCCAGTCCAAACCCGTGACAGAACCCAAAAATCAGAACTGCTGCTTTGGTATTCGGCTGGAACCCGAACCAACGCTGATAGGCACCCAAATTATCGAGTGCTTTATACACAATAGAGAAACCGATGACCGCGTCGATGAGATAACTATTAATACCAAAGTCAAAAAACACACCTGCCAGCATGGTCACAGAGTGGCCCAGCGCGAACAGACTCACGTAGATCGCGATGTCTTTCATTCGATAGAG
>CBFHJC010000163.1:0-4153 GCA_965656045.1 Aequoribacter sp. | reverse complement strand
TTTTTTTGCGTTGGATATCGTGCCGCGTCTCATCAACGCACTCCTAACCTGATGTTACGACTTTCGATGCAAAACAACCGGTAACTTCGTAATGCCCCGAACAAAAACGGAGGTCGCACGTTCAATCTCACCCACCACCTCGACGCGATCGAATCGGGCCAAGATTTCTTCCCACACGATCCTAAGTTGCATTTCAGCCAGTCTATTTCCCATGCACCGGTGAATCCCGAAGCCAAAGGCTAAGTGGCGTCTGAGGTTATCGCGATTCAGGTCAAACTGATTGGCGTTGGGAAAGACGCTCTCGTCCCGATTCCCAGAGATGTACCACATCACGACTTTGTCGCCCGCTCTAATCGCTTTGCCACCGAGGACAGTATCTATTTTAGCGCGGCGACGCATGTGCGCCAGCGGGGTTTGCCATCGGATGGTTTCACTGACCATATCGGGGATTTTGTCGTGATCAGCCTGCACTTGGGCAAACTGATCGGGATTTTGATGCATGGCCAATACGCTCGCTGACATCGTATTACGGGTAGTGTCATTACCACCCACAATCAGCAAGATCAGATTACCGAGATACTCCATCATGTCCATATTCTTGGTACTTTCACCGTGGGCAAGCATAGAGATGAAATCAAACTGAGGAGGTTCGGCGACCTTCTTGTTCCACAGCTCGAGAAATACGGTGACACACTCTAAGAGCTCCTCGCGGCGTTGTTCTTCGCTCTCAATAATACCGGCGCCGGGTGTCGCTGTGGCTACGTCTGACCAGCGCTTCAATCGCGCACGATCTTCATAGGGAAAATCGAACAATGTCGCTAACATTCGTGTCGTTAGCTCGACCGAGACCGACTCGACCCAATCGAATTCTTGCCCTATCGGAAGATCATCGAGAACCGACTGCGTTCGCTCTCGAATAAGTTTTTCAAAGTTAGGGAGGTTGCCGGGGCCGACCACAGGCGCAACCACTCGACGTTGATCGTCATGCTTTGGTCTGTCCATGGCGATAAACATGGGTAGATCAAACCCTTCGAGAGGGTCGCCTATGGTGATGATGGGCTCCGAGGAAAAAACGTCATGGGCGAGATCAACGGCCATAATGTCTTCGTAGCGCGTGACTGCCCAATACGGCCCGAAATTGGAGTTCTCAACGTAGTGAACCGGACTCTCTTCACGCAAACGCGTAAACCATGGTAGTTCTCTGCCAGCCTGAAAAAGGAAGGGGTTCGCTGGATCGAAATCATTGAGTGGTTGGGCATAGGGATCGCTATCGACTTGATCTCTGGGGAAATTATTTATGTCATCGTATAGGCGTTCTGGCATCGTTAGCTCCGTTTGTGATTGGTATTGTGACGGATGAATCATGGGATGAACTCGAGTCTAAACCCCTGTATGGGTGGTGTAATAGGTCTGATTGCGCCAATCGTGCGTAAGGTGTGACAAGGAGAAGACTATGACAGCTGTTTTATATTTTGATGGGCAATGCCCCATTTGTGCCAAAGAAATGAAGCTTCTGAATCGATGGAAATCAGATGGCTTGGCTTTAGTCGACGTTCACTCTGCTGATTTGAGCGAGACGCTAAAAGCCCAGCGGTTACAGATACTGTATCTCGAACTTGGAGATGGCAAGGCGCTACAGGGTGTTGATGCCTCAGTGGCCGCGTGGTCGTATACCCCCTTCGGTTGGCTTTTGAGTCCACTGAGATGGTTCTGGTTAAAGCCGCTCGTCGATGTGATTTACCAGCGCTGGGCAGCGCGACGTTATCAGCGTTTATATGCCTGTGCAGTCGCAAATGAGAAGGAATCACGCATTGGATAAATCACATCACCATGCAGTCGTTGTCGGTTATGGTGGCATCGGAAAGGCCTTGGTAGACGCCTTGCTGGCGGAGTCTGACCAGCAGCGCGTCAGTGTTATTTCACGACAAAAAATCAGTGAGCAAAGCGATCCACGAATGGCCTCCTATGTGGTCGATTACGACTCTAACGAAGCTCTGACTGCACTCTTTGATACGCTCGCGCCATTTGATCTGATGATTAATACGGTTGGCGTATTGCATGGTGAAGACTTGCAGCCTGAGAAGCGACTAGCGCAGTTTGAGCCGAAAAACTTTCAGCGTAGTTTAGCGATTAACACTCAGATTAGTATTTTGTTGGCTCAACAAGTAGAGCGCGTGTGCTCGCGAAAGTCTTCGACGGTGCTGGTCGCATTATCGGCGAGAGTTGGCTCTATTACCGACAATCACTCGGGCGGCTGGCTCAGCTATCGTGTTTCGAAAGCGGCACTGAATATGGCGATCAAAACGATCAGTCTCGAGTGGGCCCGAACACGGCCCAGTATGGCGATTGTTGCGCTGCATCCAGGCACTGTGGATACCGGGCTCTCTCAGCCCTTTCAGTCGCGAGTGCCCGAACAACAATTATTTACGCCTGCGCTTGCAGCGACGCATCTTTTGTCGGTGATCGAGACGTTAGATGCAACACACAGCGGGCAGTTTTTTGCATGGGATGGGAGTGAGATTGCATGGTAGGTGATTGGTTTAGTCAGGAGGATATTGGTGCTTGGGAGCAGCGTTATCGGGCATCGCTCATCAATAGTGTGACGGGTTATAAGCCAGTGAATCTAATTGGTACGCGTGACCGTGTATCTGTCCATAATCTCGCAATCATGAGCTCAGTGGTCCATTTGGGAGCATCTCCACCCTTGATAGGTTTGATTATTCGGCCAGATAGTGCAGAGCGGCACACGCTCAGAAATATCAGGGAGTACGGCGTATACACCATTAATCACGTTACGCTGTCGAGCTATCGAGCCGCACACCAGACTGCCGCTCGTTACGATGATCAAGTGTCTGAGTTTGAAGCGGTGGGTCTTGATCCAGAGTATCGAGATGGCTTTGATGCCCCCTTTGTCGCGAGCTCACCAATCAAGTTTGGTTTGAGTTTGGTCGAGGAAATTCCCATCCAATGGAACGGCACGCACTTCATGATTGGCAAAATAGAGACTTTGTTTATCGAGCAGGGTTTGGTGAGTGAGAAGGGCGACCTTGATCTCGTTCAAGCCAATGTTGCCGCTCTGTCTGGCCTTGATCGATATTATCGGACTGAATTCATCGATCAGTTACCTTATGCCAAGCCTGATTCAAAGTGACTTGCTGATTAAAAAAGTGTGCAGCGGGGTGATCCGAGCAATCGGAGCACCCGTAACAAAGCTGAGTTCCCAGCAGCCATCTCGTTCACACCCCCCCCTATATAGAGATGGCTTTTCGACCCCGGTTAAACCGGGGTTTTTTTATCTTGGTGATTCGCAAGGAGTCTTAATGTCCTTATCAAGAGTGCCGATTTTTTTGGGTATTGCCGGTGTAATCCCATTTTTGTTGTCGATATTAGGTTTTGTGTACACACAAGATTATCCTAAAGCGCTATCGCAACACGCTTTTATGATCTATTCGCTCGCTATTTTATGCTTTTTGGCAGGTACAACATGGGGCGTCGTGCTAAATCGTCCCGAGGCAGAGCGGGTCTGGCCACTGCTGGCGAGTAACGGGGTTGTTCTGTTTGCTGTGGCAGCAATGCTCACGGCAAACCCTTTTTGGGCGACGGTGCTACTGGGGCTGGCTTACTTCGTGTTCTATCTTTACGAACGCTTCGTATTGCAGCACACCGCTCCTTATCAAACTATGCGACGCTGGTTGACGGTCATTGTCGTGAGCCTTCATGCCCTGTTTGCGGCAGCGCTCGCGGTTGGCATCTAGGTGCCACAAAAAGTTCGGCCGACCCAGTCACCGGGTTTCGCAGGTCTCAGGTCTTGATGAGAGAGTGCAGAGATTGAATAGGGCTGCGTGGTCTTCTCAAATAAGTGCTGACAATGCTCCCAACGCCCCGATTCAGCGGCAGTGATCACTGCTTCGACTTGATGGTTCCGAGGAATCACGAGTGGGTTCACGCGCTTTCCTGAGAAAGTTTGTGTGGCAGTTTTCACAAAATCGCAGTCATTGATAAGCTCCATTTCTGGGCTTGCTTGGAGAATCAAGTCGCACGCTCCTTGATCTGCTCTTGCGACTGCCTCTAAGTACGCAAAGCTCAGAGTGAAATCGAGCTGTTCGTGTTCGACATAATCTAGCAGGGGTTTAATGCCGTCATCGAATCGAAC
>CBFHJC010000162.1:0-4161 GCA_965656045.1 Aequoribacter sp. | reverse complement strand
GATTCATATACTCTAAGCTCGGCGCCATGATGATGCCTGACTGATGATGCTCGGCCGCATCTCGGCCCGGCAAACAGCTGAAATCGGGTAGTTCGCTCAATGCAACATTGAGTCTGAAGGTACCTGAACCACAGCGATAGTTTTTGATATGCGCTGAAAACTGAGGGTCTAGAACTGCTGGATCAATCATGTCGCGATACAACATGACTGGATTGACGTTCGAAGCAATACGTTTTGCTCGAATTCGAGTGCCATCACGCAAAATAACTCCGCGAGCGATCCCCGCCTCGACCAGCACTCGCTTTACTGGCGCATCTGTGCGAATTTCGACGCCAATCTCGGTACACGCCTGAGCCATTGTTTGAGTGATTGCTCCCATCCCACCAATCGCATGTCCCCAGGCGCCCTTCTCTCCATCGAGCTCTCCAAACACATGGTGTAACAAGACATAAGCCGAACCCGGCGTGTCGGGACTTGCGTAATTGCCGACGACAGCATCAAAGCCCAGAGCGGCTTTAATAGGGTCGCTTTCAAACCATCGGTCTAGAAACTGCCGAGCGCTTTGAGTAAACAAATAATACAAGTCTTGCTTGACTTCAAAAGGCGCCCTAATCAGGTCTCTCATATCCCAAGCCGCTCGCAGAAGCCCAACTACCCCGCCAGAGAACTTGGGCGGCGTCTGCTGGCTTACCGTTCGCACAATATCGGCCACGGCGTCTAAGCGCTGGTAGTAAATAGGCAGAATTTCGGCATCTTTGGTGGAAAACTGACGCACCTGAGCCTGCGTCTGTGTCAGCCCTCCTCCCACCTTGAGATAACTCGTGTCCGACAGCGGTAAAAAATTGGCCACTGGGCGTTTAACAAAACGAAGGCCTCGCTCTTTTAAGCCCATGTCTTGGATCACAGAAGGATTGAGCAGGCTCACCGTGTAACTGGCAGTAGAATTGCGGAAGCCTGGGTAGAACTCTTCGGTGACAGCAGCACCCCCGACGATCGATCGACGTTCGAGCACCACAACTTTGTGGCCTGCTCGAGCAAGATAGAAGGCGCACACTAAGCCATTGTGACCACCGCCGATGATAAGGCTATCGAATTCAGACATGTCAGGATCTTTATCAGAAATGAGTACTCTAACATCGCTCGTGAAAACCACCCAGTCTCCACCTAGCAACTTAGCTTAGCTTTACCCGCACGCACGCCTCGATCGAGGAATCTAGGCTGCGCATAATTGGCCCTCGCTAGTTGCCGGCCTCATATCTGACTTTAGTGCGCAGGAAATATCACCAGGTGCTCGACATCCAAGGTCACACCAATTTTCTCGCCGATAGCGTGGTTGTGATGCGAGGGCGCGAAGCAGCCGAGAACAGTACCGTTCTCAAGGCGAACCTTGTAAAGATGATGTGCACCCCGAAAATGCTTACCTATCAGGGTGGCTTGATAATCGGAGTTATCATCATGAATCAAATCATCGGGCCGCAAAAATAAGTGCACTGCGCTGCCGACTGGGTAGGAGAGATCTTCGTCGCTGGTCAAAATTCCCAGTGGGCTATCTACCGACCGCGGCGCCACTACCTCGGCTTTCACAATCTCACCCGGGCCAACAAAATGAGCAACAAAAGGCGTTCTAGGTTCATGGTACAAGTTATAGGGCGTGTCAAACTGACAGATAGCACCCTCATGGATCACTGCAATCCGATCCGCGAAATCGAAAGCTTCGCGCTGGTCATGCGTGACCAGTAAGGAGCAAATACCATCGCTCTTTAGGATTGTGCGCACCTCGCTCGCCAGACGAGCCCGCAACTCGGTATCCAATCCTGAAAACGGCTCATCTAGAAGCAATAAACTGGGTTTGGGTGCCATTGCTCGCGCAAGAGCAACGCGCTGCTGTTGCCCGCCAGACAGTTCGTGGGGATAACGGGCGTCTAGCCCCGAGAGACCAATCAATTGCAGCAACTCAGCCACTCGATCGACTCGGTTCATCTCGGACCAGTTCGACAGCCCGAATCCTATATTTTCTGCAACAGTCAGGTGCGGAAATAATGCGATATCCTGAAACACCATACCCACCCCTCGCGACTCTGGAAGAAGCGACTGACTGGTCGAAGAGAGTAAGCGATTGTCGAGCCAAATTTCACCGGAGTTAAGGGGTTGAAAGCCAGCAATAGCACGTAGCAGAGTCGACTTTCCACAACCACTTGGCCCAAGTAAACAACCAAGCTCCTTTGGCTTCAGTTCCAGGGATAGATCGCCGATCACTGACACACGGTCATAGGTCACCGAAATATCGCGAATCATGAGTGCTGCAGTGTCCAGAGGCTACTCCTTACTGACCGAACGATTGAGCCAAATCACCGGTAACAAACCGACCAAAATAATCAACAGTGATGGTGCAGCGGCATCGATAAGGCGTTCTTCACCAGCCAACTCATACGTTTTTACCGCCAAGGTATCGAAATTGAATGGCCTCAGCATCATGGTTGCAGGCAATTCCTTCAAAATATCGACAAAACAAACCAATAGCGCCGTTAATACCGATCCGCGCAGAAGCGGAACATGGATCGTGCGCAAAACGCCGGTTTGCGAGAGCCCAAGCAATCGCCCACTGTGATCTAAACTCGGTTGGATCCGTGCGAGCCCGCTGACAATATTACCGTTAGCAACTGCAAGAAATCGCACAAGGTAGGCAAATACCAACGCAAATACCGTACCAGATAAATACAAGCTTGGCTGCACACCGAAGGGGACTAGTTGATCAGAAATCCAACGGTCGAGTGACGAAAATGGAATCAATACACCAATCGCAATCACCACGCCCGGCAAAGCGTATCCAAGCCCAACCAAAATCGTCAAATTCGCAAGCCATTTTGAAGGATACAAACGGTTGGCATAAGCGACCATCAAGGCCACCAAAACGATGATCACCGACGATCCGCCGGCCAGAAGAAAGCTATTGAGTGTCAGCTGCCAAAGCGACTGCAGCTCTGCAAAGAACGCCGTCCAATACATGAGCAATAACGTTGGAATGAGGAAACCAAAACATACCGGCAACAGACACAACAGTTGCATGATGAGCGCTTGAGCGCCCGACACCGTCACACTGGCTTGGTTGAGCCTACGCTGTCGGTCTGAGTAATACCTCACCCGATATCTCGACAATCGCTCAAATACCACCAATAAAACAACAAATCCCAGCAGTACCGAGCTCAGTTGTGCAGCACCCACAGCATCACCAAACCCATAATAGGTTCTGACGATACCTGTCGTGAAAGTCTGGACACCAAAAAATTGAACGGTGCCAAAGTCTGCCAGAGTTTCCATTAACGCCAATAAAGTCCCTGCAGCGATCGCTGGGCGCGCCATCGGAATAACCACTTTACGGAACACTGACCAGCGACTGTGCCCCAAGGTCGACGCGGCTTCCATCAAGTTTGCAGACTGATCCAAAAAAGCTGCGCGAGCTAATAAATAAACGTACGGGTACAGCACCAGTGACAGCATCAGTGCAGCACCTGGCAATGACTTCAAGTTGAGAATCGGTGCCATGAGCCACATAGGTGCCTGGATATCTCGCATCCACGTGAGCACTGGTCCCGCATAATCAAGAACACCGGTATAGGTGTAGGCAAGAATATAGGCGGGGTATGCAAGAGGTAAGAGCAGTAACCAAGAAAATAGATCACGTCCAGGAAAGCGATAGAAGGAAATGATCCACGCTGCGGGCACACCAATCGCGACCACGCCAGTGGCAACGAGCAGAGATAATAAGAGCGAGTTGAGCGCATAACGGGCCAGCAGTGTATCCGCGAGGTGAGACCAGGCTTCGGATTCGCCAAAAAACAAGAATCCGATAACCACACCGATAGGCAGCGCCACACAGAGCGCAGCGATGATCGTCGAAATGAGAAAGCCGTTTGGGCGTGGTATCCGCCAAAAACGCTCTGGCACTCGTGACCTTGCTATTGCCAACCGGCTCGATCCATAACTTTGACTGCTCGCATGTTATTCGTACCCAACACACCTAGGTTCATTTCGTCTGCTTTATAAGTTCCCAATGCTTGAATTGTTGGAGACAGAGGAGCCGACGCCACCACAGGGTATTCGTGGTTAATCTCTGCGTAATAAGCTTGCGCCGCATCAGAGACCATGAACTCAAGCAACTGT
>CBFHJC010000161.1:0-4186 GCA_965656045.1 Aequoribacter sp. | reverse complement strand
TGTTCCACGCGTCCAGCATGTCTTGGGCAACTTTGAGCTTTTGACTATCGGTCATGGCAGTATCCTCGTAGAGCAGATATTGGGTTTTGTTTTGGCTATCTGATGCTGTTACCGGGACGATGATCTCATTGCGACGCAGAAATCCAAGAGTCCAGGGTGGATTATATTGATTGAGAGTGGGTTGACCGACAATTTGCCAGTCAGTTCCCTCTAAGACAGTCTTTAACGCGAGCCACTTTTCTTCCGCAATCGATCCATTAGCGCGACCTGAAAAGCGAATCACAGCGGCGGTATAGGCCGGTATCGATCGGAAATCGACCCGACCATCCAGCGGCTTAGGCAGCGATTCGAGCGTATACTCGTTTGGCATCATAAATGTCATTTCTCGCTGATCACCCGCCATCGTGGTTGCGACCGGCGCCGTCATTGCAATTTTTTCGTCTTTGTCATTGCCACCAAAAATGTATCCTGCGAGCACTCTGAAACCGTTATTCTGAGATTCCGACATGGGTGTTACGGCCACAACCTGAGCTTCATATTGACGCACCTCGATACGGTCATCGATTTTTTCGAGCACCGTGTACCGAGGTTCTTCGATAGCGATTGCCGACATCGACAGCAAAAGGGCCATCAATATCAAGGAGAGACCAGACATCTTAAACCCTGTGTGAATCATGTATGCCTCCATGAGGTCTTTATAAGTCGATTAGCTGACCCGCCTGGGGCGACGCTGCTCCGTTCAGAACCCGTTGATAAGCTGCGATCGCCTCGGCTGGCCCCTGTGCACAGTCATATTGTAGCCAGGTGTCGCAGAACATCCTAAAGTTCGAATACGAGTGCCCGAGCATCCCCATCAAAGTCGCCGCGCCCAACTCCGCGCTCCGCGTTTGAATGTGCGTTGGTGCAAAAAAGAATTCAGGTTTCGCACCCGGTAAACCCTCAAGGCTGCCCGTCTCGGAGTAGTGCGTCGCCCCAATCAAGCAGGAGTGCTTGAGCTGATCGCTGTAGTGATGATGAATCGCCGATAATACCTCTGCAGATCCTGCCATATCAACGACAACCGCAGGGGCAACGGGAAGCTCTGCGGCGCAGTTATCATAGGTGACCACCTGATCGTAGCATCCAAGTCCTTCACAAAAAGCCACGTTGCGGGCTGAGGTGATGCCAACGGATTGCAGCGCCCCACGCGCCTTCACAGCGTGCGCGAGTGCAATACTGGTCTTGCTGGAAGCACTAGTGATTAAACAACTGGCGGCGCCGAACTGTTGATTCACTGTCAGAAAATCTTCGACCAACCAAGAGGTTAAATATAGGCCTCTAAGCAAACTATCTTGATCTTCGCGGCCTTGTTCATAAATGGGGTTAGCACTCGCTCGGTCAAACTGACAGTACACCGGTGCATGACCCGATCGATGTTCACCGATATCGCTAAAAGAATTTGGCGCCACCTTGCCGACTTTAATCTTGTGATAATTGGTGTACGGGAAAAAACCCCACACCCGCTCGCCGACTGCAACCTCTGGATGTGATGATGCAATCACGGTAGCCCAACCCATGGCGGGAATGCGCCCCCAATCCGTCTCTGCGGGAAAGAAACCCCAGTAATCAAGCATGTCTCCCGACAAGGCGTAAGAGATATTATTAGAGGTAAGAGCCAAACGCCCAACATCAAATACCACCTCTTGGTCTGCATCAGGTGGTGTCAAATTCTGTTCGACAACGCGAACCTCAGACCAATCCGATCGCTTCACTTCTAACGTGCGTGCTGTCCAGCTCATAACTGCCCCCTGCATTGATTGAAGCTTCACAATGGCATGGCTCTCGTTGTCTTGCAATATCCACAAACGAGAACCATTATCAAAAAGTTTTTGACAATCATTCTCATTTGCATTTACACTGCATGCCTAACTCAGAAAGCCACAATCACTCAGGATTCATCCTTATGTCGGCAAAAACATCTACCTTGATCTCACTTTTCACCGCCCTGCAAATGGCGCTGACTGCAGCATCGGTGGTCGCCAATCAAGAACCCGAGAAGTCAGAAACATTACGGATCATTCCGATGCCTGTGATCGAGGTTGTCGGCAAGCAACCCGAGGATATCAATCGCCTCTCAGGCTCGATCGTGCTGATGGATCGCGAACAGATCGATATGATTCAGCCGCTCTCAACAGAAGATGCTCTCAGACGCATCCCAGGCATTAATATCAAGAGTGAAGAGGAAACCTCTATTGTCTCTAACTTCGGCCTGCGCGGTCTTTCCGCGAGCGAATCAAAATCTCTGATGCTTGAAGACGGCGTACCGGTTGCGCCCGGATTGTTTATTGGTAACGAACGATACTTTAATCCGCGCATCCAACGAGTGGACACAATAGAAGTGTTAAAAGGATCTGCATCACTTCGATATGGTCCCTCAACTATTGGCGGTGTGGTCAACTACCAAACCAAGACACCGACTGAAGGACTCATCCTATCTGTGCGCGGAGGCTCTTTTAATTTGCGCGAAACGTCTGTTGAAGCTGGTGTAAGCAACCCAAGTGGCGACGCCTTTATCGGCATCGTCGGTACCGTTGCCTCAAGCGATGGGTACATGAATAAAGGCTATGACATGCGCGATGTCATGCTAAAAAGCGGTATCGCCATCAATGAGCAACACACCGTAGGTCTGAAAATTTCGCATTATAGTAACGATGCCAACATATCGTACCGAGGGCTATTGCTGAGTGACTATCGGCAAGGAGCCGACTATAACCCGGCACCGGATGATTATTTTTTAACCGAGCGCGACTCTGTTGATCTCTCTCATGAATGGCGATTGACTGATGCCATTACATTGAAGTCGATTGCGTACTATAGCGAAGTGTATCGAGACTACTGGCGATACAACGTAGATACACAAGCCTCGAATACAATGGATCGCTGGATATATACCGACACACTCACCGGTAACAATCGGAGCTTTGATCGGAAGGGGTTAGAAACTCGACTCCGTATCGACCATGCCGCGCTGGGCTTCGAGCAGCAAACAGAATTTGGACTGCGTTACATGGAAGAGGCATCGGACGACACACGTATTCGAGCAACTCGCGAGAGTGACCGAACAGGTATCAACGACCGTCACAGAATAGATTCCGCCGAAAGCATCGCAGCCTATGGCCAGACCCGAATTGAGCTTACTCGTAAGTTGGCGCTCACACCGGGGCTTAGAATTGAGTCTTACAAGCAAACCAGAATCGTACTCACAGACGATAATGCAACAGCATCGACCAAGAATACTGAGTATCTGCCCGGGGTTGGTGCTACCTTTCAACTCAGCGACAAAGCTCAGCTATTTGGTGGTGTTTACAAAGCATTTTCACCCGCCTCGAACGGCGTAGCGCTCGATGGCTTGGTCGATCAAGAGCTCGATGGGGAGCGTTCGATTAATACGGAAATGGGTATCCGTGGACTGGCCGGTTCGTTTAACTATGAACTCGCTTTATTTCATATGGATTTTGATAACCAGGTGATCACAGGGAATAGTGACCCCAACCTCTCACAATCCAACTCCGGCAAGACCACTCACGAGGGCGCCGAATTGACCCTAGGCTGGGCGATCGCGCCGGGGCTGAGTGTGGATGCCAATGCCACTTGGGTGCCACATTCAGAATTCGACAGCGGTGATTATGCAGGGAACAGATTACCCTACGCGCCCGAATGGCTTGCCAATCTCACATTGAACTACGAGACGGGAAATCTCTCTTCCGCCTTAATGATGCATTACCGTGGAGATCAGTTCGGCGATCCAAGCAATCAAATTCAACTACCAACCGATGCTGCGGGTGGAATTTGGGGAGGTCGACTGGCAAGTTACACCCTCCTTGACTGGGTTTCGCAGTATCGAGTCAGTGCCAAACTGTCGCTGTTTGGATCTATTAAGAATCTGACCGACAAACGCTATATGACCGGTCTGCGCCAAGGTATCTACGCCGGGCCCGAGCGAAGCCTGGAACTGGGCGCTACTTACCGTTTCTAATGCTTCAGAAGACCCGCGATTGACACGATCGCGCGCGCTCTTAAGCGCCCCTAACGCTGGCCGCAAGGCCAGCAGTGCAATTCGTCCGAGTCAGCCGAGTCAGCCGAGTCAGCCGAGTCAGCCGAGTCAGCCGAGTCAGCCGAGTCAGCCGAGTCAGCCGAGTCAGCCGAG
>CBFHJC010000160.1:0-4189 GCA_965656045.1 Aequoribacter sp. | reverse complement strand
CTTGGCCAAATAAACGGTAGCCCGGTGGGTCTGACTTTTGTCCCTCACCTGTTGCCTACCATCAGAGGGATTCATGCCACACTGTACGCCACACTTCTGGGCGACCGTAATGACATCCAAGCCTTGTTCGAGGACAGATACCGCGAAGAGCCCTTTGTTGACGTATTGGCACCGGGGGACTATCCCCAAACACGCTCGGTACGCGGTAGTAATCATTGCCGCATAGCCGTCGTGCGTCCTCAACAGAGAGATACCGTAGTGGTCATGTCGGTGATCGATAATTTAGTCAAAGGCGCCTCGGGGCAGGCGGTGCAGTGTATGAATATCATGTGTGGTTTTCCCGAAACCGCTGGATTGACCGGCATTGCTATGATGCCCTGAAGGTCTTATCCTTGAGTTCATTGAACCCTACAGAGGTTCTATTTTCACGAAGTACAGCAGGATCATTGAGCATTGATTATGAGTGTTGCAGAATCATTTGACCCTAACACAATTCGAATTGGCGCCAATGCCTTAGAAAAAATTAAGAGCTTGGTCAGCGAAGAAGGCAATCCCGATTTAAAATTGCGAGTGTATATCACGGGCGGCGGTTGCTCGGGGTTCCAATACGGATTTGCTTTTGAAGAAGCGATCGCTGAAGACGACAGCTTGTTTGGTCAGCCAGAGGCGTCGGTCATTGTTGATCCGATGAGTTTTCAGTACCTGGCTGGATCGGAGCTGGATTATACCGAGGGCTTAGAAGGATCTCGATTCGTGATTAATAACCCCAACGCCGCAACGACCTGCGGCTGTGGCGCCTCCTTCAGTTTGTCGTAGAGGATTCATGCTAGGCATCGTGCGGAGCTAGGCGGGATAGATTACGCCGAGCGGAACAGCCCCGGCACTGCCTGTGATGACACCCAAATCGAACCGACGATCGTTGAGCCGCTCATGAGCAAGCCAAGCAAATGCGGCGGCCTCAACCCAATCATGGTGAATGCCAAGCGCGAGCGTTGAGCACACAGTAAGATTGGGGCAGTGAGCGGCCAACCGCGCCATAATAGCGGGATTGTTTGCCCCGCCTCCGCAGACGTACAGATGAGTTTGTCCATCGCTGAAAGTGGTTGCGGCTCGAGCAGCAGCAATGGCTGTAAGTTCCACCAGACTGGCCGCAATGTCTTCTGGCGGATAAGTGTCCAAGGCCGGGGTTTGGGTCGATAGCCAGTTGTGATTGAAATACTCGCGACCAGTGCTTTTCGGTGGCTCGCGCTCAAAGTAAGGGTCACTGAGCCACTGTGCGACCAACTCGGAGTGAGCCTGTCCCGATAAAGCCCAAGCGCCATCTAGGTCGAAGCTACCCTTGCAGTGCGACGTAAACCAGTGATCAATCAGGGTATTGCCGGGGCCTGTATCGAAGCCACAGATGATAGCGCCCGAGCGAATGACGGTAAGATTTGAAAGCCCGCCAATATTGAGAAAGATCCCCTGCCCGCCGGCCGCTGCAGCAAGACCTTGGTGAAAGAGGGGTGCTAAGGGCGCGCCCTGTCCGCCGGCCGCTAAATCTCTGCGTCGAAAATCAGCAACAGTGGTGACCCCCGTGATATGGGCAATAGTATTGGCGTCCCCAATCTGCCACGTGAAGCTGGGTGATTGAGCGCTTCCCTGTGGCCGATGACGGATGGTTTGGCCGTGGCTGCCAATGGCATTTACTTGGCTCATAGGTATCGAGCTTAAATCGGCGACTCTGAGTGCTGCCTCGGCAAAGAGGGTACCGAGTTGCCTATCGATATGACCGATCGCGTCGACCTCATGCGTGTGAGCCATGCTCAATGCGTGAACTGCGGATTGAAGTTGCGTTGGAATGGGGACGCTGAGGGTGTTCAGGATTTCTAGCGAAGAGTCTCTGATTGAGATAATGACAGCATCTACAGCATCTACGCTCGTGCCGGACATTAACCCAATATAGACCTTATTCTGACGTGTCGAGTTGGGCAAGTCGCTGCGCTTCTTGTTGGGCAATAAGCTGGGCTAGCTCAGCTTTTTGGGGTCTGACTTGAGCTAGGAATCGAGGCATCTCGGTCGGACTTAAGCTCTTGGCTTTGGGTAAGTTCTTATGGATCGTTCGTGGATTCTGATGAACGCCATTGACCAAAAATTCGTAGTGAAGGTGGGGTCCCGTAGCAGTCCCCGTGGCCCCAACGGTGCCAATGATTTGACTTTGACTCACTCGCTGACCCTGTTTCACACTGAGTCTATGCAGGTGAAGATACTTGGTCATGTAGCGTTCACCGTGCTGAATAAAGACATAATTGCCATTGGCACGATTGTAAGCCGCCTCGATGACTCGACCATCACCTGCTGCAAACACTGGTGTACCTGTTGGCGCAGCGTAATCGGTCCCCCGATGTGGGCGCGACGTTTTGTAGACAGGGTGCACACGGCGTGGATTAAAGTTTGAGCTGATGCGGGTGAAGTCGAGAGGCGCCATTAAGAATGCCTTGCGCATGCTCTCGCCGCGCTCGTTGAAGTAGCTTATGCGTCCCTCGCTATCCACATAACGATAGGCGGAAAAGGTTTCGCCCTTATTCGTAAATGCGGCCGCTATAATATCGCCATCACTGTAATACTGTTCGTCTAGATAGAGAGCCTCATAGATCACGTTCAATCGGTCGCCTTGTCGGGGGTCAAGTACAAAGTCGATCACACCCGCGAACAGATTGGCGAGTTCCATGATGAGATTATCGGATAACCCCGAGGCTTGGCCTGCCATGAACAGAGAGCTATTAATCACAACACTCTTCTCAACGATCCGGGCGGTGGGTTGACGAGTTTCTCGTTCCGCTATGAAGTTGCCGTCTTCTTGGATATATCGCATGGATTCTAAGGCAGATAATTTGTGCCTAATCTCGGCGAGCTGCCCATCCGCTTTAGTTGCAAAACCGAGCATCTGCCCAGGGAAAAGCTGCACTAAGGTGTTGTCCGGTATCTCGCTGGCTAAAAAGGCCTCGCGATCACTGAATCCTGCTCTTGTCATCAGTTTTGATAAGTTATCGCCAGGGCGCACCTGATAAAATGCCCAAGTGAATTCATCTGCACGGTCTTCTGCGGTGGCTTCGGTCGTCATTGAGCTTGCAAGCGGGACCGAATCTTCGTTGCCGAGGACTGAGCTCTGGGAGCCTATCGTGGCTGCGAGTAAGGGATCGGGGAGGGGCTCGGATTGAATCGCTGGTAGAGGTAGCTCGGGATCGCGGTGCGCCGACACATCACCAGAGGGTGTAAAGGGCGCGACAACGGCGAGGAATAGCAATACGAAGCCCGCCGCCGCTATGTGCTTTTTAGGCAACTCAGGCGTTGGTTTGGTGATTTTTCGAGCGCCCGATCGGTTGCGAACTGATGACTTCATAGAATCAGTCTAGTAATAAGGTGGTACCGAGTATAAATGACTTAGTAGGGTAATTGGAACGCTCTTGCTAAGCTTGCAATACTGGCAAGGTAATGTATCTTGCGGCGGTCAAAGTGAAATTGGGTATAAGCAGCATGTCTAGTGCGTTGATTGAAGAGCTAAAGTTGCGTGGCTTGGTTTTCCAGCTGGCGGGTGAAGATCGTCTGTTGGAGTGGCTCGATGAGGCGCCTCGAACGCTCTATTGTGGGTTTGATCCTACCGCAGATAGTTTACACATTGGATCTTTGGTTCCCTTGCTCATGTTGCGACGTTTTCAAGAGGCTGGGCATCGTCCCATCGCGCTAGTCGGCGGAGCGACCGGCCTTATTGGGGATCCGAGTTTTAAGGCGCAAGAGCGCCAATTGAATACCCCTGACATTGTCTCAGGTTGGGTAGAGAAGCTTAAATCTCAGGTCAGTCAATTTATTCGTTTTGATGATAGCGCCAACTCTGCCTTGGTCGTCAACAACCTTGATTGGACTCAAGGCGTCGATGTTTTGACTTTTTTGCGTGACATTGGCAAGCATTTTTCAGTGAATGCGATGATCCAAAAAGAGTCTGTAAAGCAAAGGATTGAGCGTGATGGCAGTGGCATCAGCTTTACGGAGTTTGCCTATAGTATTCTGCAGTCCCTCGACTTTGCCGAGTTGTATCATCGCCACGATTGTGGGCTCCAGATTGGTGGCTCAGACCAGTGGGGCAATATTACCGGGGGTATTGATCTAACGCGTCGTATCCATGGCGGGCAGGTTTTTGGGTTAACAATGC
>CBFHJC010000159.1:0-4197 GCA_965656045.1 Aequoribacter sp. | reverse complement strand
CCGCCCCAGGACCGTCGATGAGACAGAAGCCCGACGTGATGGTAGTACTCGCAGCATGCTTTATTTTCGGCGCACTAATCACCTTGGTGGGGCCTTGGATACTGAGCTGAGTGGGTTGCTTAGGTGTCGCTCGAACAGCAACTCAATACGCGTGATTCGGTGATCACGTAATCGAGTGCAATATCATGGGGCTCGACCGGCAGTGCCTCTACTTCTTGGCAGTCATAGGCTAAACCAATTTTAAGGGCTGCCGTGGCGTCCGCAAGGGTTCGGTCGTAATAACCGCCACCCATTCCCAAACGTCTTCCGCCTTGATCAAACCCAACTACGGGCACCACGAATAAGTCGATGTGTGATATCGACACGGATTCTGCGTGCGCGCTGGGTTCTAGGGTGTTCAACGAGCTGGTGTGTAAGGTGTCTGCGGGATGCCATTGCCGAAAACTCAGACTGCCCTGGGTACCAATCACCGGTAGCACGATTTTTTGACCGCGGCGCCAAAGGCACTCGGCGATTTGCTGGGTTGGAAATTCTGACGCAGTGGCATGATACAGCGCGATCACAGTGGTTGCTTGCGAGAGTTCAAGGAGTGCGCTTGCTGCAAATGCACCCGCCTGCGCGCGTGTCTCTGGATCGACTGCATCGCGCCGAGCTTTGAGTTGTGCACGCAGCGCTGATTTACTGGGTGACAAGGACATGATGATGGTAAGACTCCCAACATACCGCTGATAAAGGCGTCCTTGAACCCATCGGTTCAAGGCGGAGCTTGCTACTGCGCATTAGGCTTTCCGACAGGCGGACATGCACACCGTCGCAGTAAACGCGCTCCTGATGTATTGATATCGGCTCGAGAACACAAGTATCTGGCGCATATGTCAGGAATGACGCCATTATAGCGGATTCTTGGTGCGCTGTAGTGGTCTTAATTAATCTTTAGCTGACGCAATTCATACAGTGCTTCATCGATTTTCTCGATCAGCGCTGTCGAGGATGCACCGTTCGGTGCGTCCTGGATTTGCTCGAGCTTCTGGTTGCGATCTTCGCTGAGTTGGAGCAACTCGTGGCTAATATTCAATGCCGCCATGATAGCGATTCGGTCTAGCCCGACGACTTTGCCGGTTGCGCGGATATCACGCATCTGTTGATCTAGATAATTAGCTGAGCGCGAAAGGCTATCGCGTTGATCGTCTGGACAAGCAATTTGGTATTGCTTATCAAGGATCGAGATGGTCACGCCCGAGGGCTTGCTCATACACTGCGCTCCATCGCTTGGAGCTTGGTCAACATTTGCGATACTTTGGTCTTCACTGCGTGGTTCTGTTCGACCAACTGCTGGCGTTCCCGGTACCATGCGCTGCGCTGCTCAAGTAAGACCTGATTTTCGTTACTCAGCTCTTTGCACAAGGCGATGAGCTGGTCAATTTTTTGCTCTAGGATGTCGGACTTGTGTGCAGCCATTTGCGGTATACCGATGAATTCTCGGTTACTATAGTAGGGACATGAGTGCAGGTCAACGGCACAGCAGCGATACGCCAAACAAGGATGCTTAGATGTGGATTGACAGTGATGATGTGCTAGCGGGCGACTTCGATCAGGTCGCTGATTTATTCTTGATTGAGGGTATCGACTTGCCACCTTCGCAGTGGCATGGCTGTATTGTCGGCTTGTTGGTCTCGGGTCTGCGTGCCGACGATTTACTGGGTGCCATGGGACATGCCCTACAAGAATCTATCACCGGCGACTTAATGATCGCTTCTGAGCAAAGCGCTAAGGCGAGCCTGAGAGCCCTGCGTGATCCAAACTATGGATTCACGCCGCTGATTCCCGACGATGATGACGAACTAGAGCTTCGATCCGAAGCTTTGGCGAGCTGGTGCGAAGGTTTCTTGCAAGGGTTTGCAGCCGGTGTTGCGGGGAGTGATCAAATCAGTACAGAAGCTGCCGAAATCTTGCGAGACATGGCCCAGATAGCGCGTTTAGAAGTAGATCCAATGAGTGATATCGACGAGCAAGAGTCGGATTTCATTGAGTTGGTCGAGTATGTTCGGGTGGTGGTTTTGAATCTTTACCAAACCTACACGTCTGACGACGAAGACAAGCTTTTAGATGAAGACCACGAACTCATGTGGCACTGAGATCGGCACTATGAGTGAGTTCAAATTATCGACCGCAGCGCGGCGTAAACAGCTCATGAAAAGTATGGCGCCTAATGCGATCGCCATCATTCCCTCGGCCGAGCCTAAACTGCGAAGTCGTGATACCTATTTTCCATTCCGGCAAGACAGCGATTTTTGGTATCTGAGCGGATTCCCAGAGCCTTCGTCGGTCATCGTGCTGATACCGGGTCGCGACTATGGTGAGGCCATTTTGTTTTGTCAGGAGCCTGATCCAAAGACCACGCTGTGGGAAGGTGCTGTGGTCGGCCCCGAACGCGCCGTGAGTGAGTACGGGTTTGATGACGCCTTTCCGATTGACGATATAGACGATATTTTGCCGGGGCTCATAGAAGGCCGAGAACACGTGTATTACTCGGTGGGACAGCGCCCTGATTTCGATCAGTCGATCTTGGGCATGCTGATCAGCTTGAGGCACAGCGCGCCCAGTTCTCGGCACTCGCCGGGTGATTTGATTGATATCAACCGGCTGCTTCATGAACAGCGGCTGATTAAAGACAGCGCTGAGATTGAAATCATGCGCAAGGCTGCGCACATTACGGCCAAAGGGCACATGAGTGCTATGCGTGCGGCCGCACCGGGCCGGTACGAGTATCAGCTTGAGGCTGCATTGCGGTTTGAGTTTGCGCAGCACGGTGCGCGCGAGCTCGCTTATCCGAGTATCGTGGGAAGTGGTGCTAATGCCTGTGTGTTGCACTACACGGCCAACGATGCCCAGCTGAAAGACGGTGATTTGGTGCTGATTGATGCCGGCTGCGAATATCAAGGCTACGCTGCAGATGTGACGCGTACCTTCCCCGTATCGGGGCGTTTCAGCGCTCAGCAGGCGGCCCTATACGAGGTTGTATTAGAGGCTCATGAGCAGGCCATTGCGGCAGTTGCAGTAGGGAATCCATGGCAACAGCCGCATGAGGTCAGTGTTCGTGTGATCACTCAGGGTCTAGTCGATCTAGGGTTATTGCGTGGCACTGTCGACGATCTCATCGAGACTAAAGCCTATCAACCGTTTTATATGCATCGCGTCGGTCACTGGCTGGGTCTGGATGTGCATGATGTCGGCGATTATCAACAAAATGATGTGTGGCGTCCCTTGCAAGCTGGGATGGTGACCACCATTGAGCCCGGTATTTATATTGGGGCCGACTGCGCTGATGTTGCACCTGAGTGGCGCGGCATTGGTATCCGAATTGAAGACGACGTGCTGGTCGGTGCAGAAGGCCCCGAAGTACTCTCAAGCGAGGCACCGATTCGTATTTCGGACATTGAACAGTGGATGGCGTCATGAGCGCACCCACCATTGGCATCATCGGTGCGGGCATGAGCGGATTATTGACCGCCGGTGCGTGTGATCAAGCTTTTGGTGGCGAGTGTCAGGTTATGTTGTTTGATCAGTCGGATCTTCAACTTGATCGACCAATGTCTCAACCCAGTTTCGATGATAGATCCACGGCCCTAAGCTATCCAACCCTTGAGTATTTTGGTGCGCTCGGACTCACCGAAATTGTGCAGAATGTGTGCCCGATTGACACCATTCATGTGTCTAACAAAGGTCGATTGGGGTCGGCTGTCCTTACGGCAATGGCGATGGACTGGGCGATGCTCGGTGGGGTGGTTGAGAATCGGGTATTGGGCGCGGCCTTAGCGGCGTGGGTGAAGCGGTCAGGTGTTGTGATTAAAGCCCCCACCACTATAGATGCCCTTGCTATGCAAGACAGTGGCGTCATGATCACCCTGGCGTCAGGCGAGCAGATTCGGTTGGATTGCGTGGTGATCGCCGATGGCGAAAGTTCGGGTTTGGCAGCAAAGCTCGGCATCAGTCGCCGCGTAAAGGCGTATGCTGCGAACGCCTTGGTGGCTAATGTTGCCACCGCGAAGCCACATGATGGGCAGGCCTTTGAACGTTTTACACCCGAGGGTCCGATGGCACTGCTGCCATTATCAGATTTGAATAATCAGCACCGAAGCGCTTTGGTTTGGACCGATTCAAGTGCCAGGATCAGTCAGCTGTTAGAGTCTTCAACGC
>CBFHJC010000158.1:0-4366 GCA_965656045.1 Aequoribacter sp. | reverse complement strand
ACGTATTTCATAAAGTTCGACCTCTTGAAAAAACAGTCTTCATCTTACCCCTTTGGCTTGGCGTGATATAGCGCTGGGGCGTGATTGTTCGCGTTTAGGGTGGGTTTACTTGAATACAGCGTAAGGCGTCACTTTAAAGGTCAGTAGGCAGCTTGTTCCCTATCGCGTCACTGCCTCAACGACCGTGAGATCGAGTGTTCGCGTGATTGGCACGGCAGAAATAGTCCTTTTGTACTAGCTTGGCATGGTGATAAACGCTTGAACTCAGTGGGGGTTATTCTTGATACTCGGCCTGCTATAACTTTCTAACAACAGCGACGTGAGCGATTGCGATTGCGAAATGACTCAAAAAAGGCGCATAGACTAACAATAAGCGCAGAGGAGTACCCGAGAGGCGAAGCCATGACAGGCATTATTCTGACCCCACTTATGAATGAACAGCTTGGTTCGGCTAAGTCGCTTTGAGTCTTCGAGTAACCCAACCCCCCGAGGAAGGAAGGTAAAACCATGAAACATAATACTAACAAATCGGTTCTTGCGACCGCAGTTTTTGCGGCGATTACTGTGGCTAATACGGCGCAAGCTCAGCTTGAAGAGATCGTAGTGACCGCGGAATTCCGAGAAGCGAATATCCAAGATACTCCTATTTCGATTGAGGCCTTTGATTCTGACGATATTCGTAAGCGCGGTATTGTTAACGTGCAGGATTTATTCAATTCCGCAGCCGGCGTTGTAGGCTATGAGAAGCCAACAGGGGCAGGTAGCATCAGCCTAAATATTCGTGGTATCGGTTCGGGTAACCCCACTTTGTGGCAAGATCCTGCAAATGCCATTTACGTCGACGGTGTCTACGTGGGTAAGGGTATTGGTAATGCAGTCGATTCTCTTGATCTTGAGCGAATCGAGATTCTGCGCGGGCCTCAAGGAACACTTTATGGTCGTAACTCAACCGGCGGTGCGGTGAACTTCATCACCCAGAAGCCTGGCGAGGAGACGAGCGGTACCTTAATTGTGTCTGGTGGTAACTATGGTTATTCCTCAGTACAAGGACGTTTTACCACCCCTCTTTCTGACACCGTATCAGTTGCTGCCTCTTTCCAAACGAGAGAGCGCGATCCGTTTTTCAACAACTCGAATCCGCAAGCTGAAGATTTTCAGGGTCTCGACAGAGACAGCTATAGATTGGCGGTTCGCTGGACGCCCTCTGATCGCATGACTGCGGATTATAGCTTTTCAAGAAGTGAAGTGGATGAAAATACGGTGATGCTGAAAGCGGATGGTTTTTATCCAACGGCAGCAGCACTGGCGTTTACCCCTGGCTTCCCAGACGCCGTTTCGTTTGACAGCAGCTCTAGACGAGCGACGGTAGCGGGCTTGGCTGGCGCAGTTCAAAACTTCGTATTGCCCAATGCGCCACTACCCCAAGTTCAGCAATTTTTAGACTGGTCTAACGATTACCTCGCTTGGTTTGATGCAACACAGGCCAATTTTGGCAGTTCAGATGGCGGCGGATCTAGCGACATGTCGAGCCGAAGCAGTGGTGAAGTTGATACCCACAGTTTGACCTTGACTTGGGACGTGAGTGATTCCTTGCAGGTCAAGTCAATTACTGGATATCGCGATACCTCTGCGGTTTCCTCGTCCGATATTGACGGAATGGATAACCGGGTTAACGGCGGTATCATCCACGATACAGTGCTGCAAACAGTGGGTGCTGCTTTCTTGGGTGCACTCCCGTTCCCTCCTCAGCTCAATCAGTTCAGCTTTGCCTTGTCGATGATCAATGGCATTAATGCGTATGGCTCGACACCCCTGTATTCTTTGCCGCGCGAAGAAGACGACTACAACCAATTCTCGCAGGAAATTCAACTGATAGGTGAATTCGATAAAGTGCGATACGTAGCGGGCGCTTACTACTACGAAGATAGCTCTGAGTTCCGAAACATTCGTAGCTTTTCTTTCCCACTGGCGTTTAGTGATTCAACCAGTTTTGATCTTGATAGCGAGGCCATTGCGCTCTTTGGTGAAGTGACTCTCGACTTGGGTAACTTGGCGTTGACAGGTGGCCTGCGCTACACCGAAGAAACTAAGGACGTGACCTACTTGCACCGCGCAATGCCTGCGACTTTTGACCGTTTATTTGGGTCGATTTTCACTGGTGGCAGTGTCAACGATTTCAATTGGGCAGGGAGTTACGTGAGTGCCGATGCGCCGATCGATTCAATGCCTCAGGCGTCTTACTACGGTGAAAAAGCGAGTCAAGACTTCGATAATTTGTCGGGTCGGTTAACCGCGCAGTATTACTTCAACGATAGCGTGAATGTGTATGGTACCTATTCGACCGGTTACCGTAGTGGTGGCTTTAACGGTTCGACTTACAACCCAGGTGCGGGCCCTGACGTCTTTGATGAAGAAACGATCACTAACGTCGAAGTCGGCCTAAAGTCGACGCTCCTGGACGGTCGTCTGCGCGTGAATGCGGCAGCTTTCCGCTACGAGTATGACGATTTACAGGTGAACGGTGTTGCAGAGCAGAACGGTATCCTAGTGAGCGGTATCAACAATGCGGGCAGCACGACGCGTGATGGCTTGGAACTGGCTGTGACATGGCAAGTGCTCGACAACCTTGTGGCCAATATCAGTTGGACGACAATCAACGGTGATTTTGACGAATACCCTGCGAACGTTGCGCCAGACGGTACAGTGCAAGAAGTGGCCGACTTGGCCCGTCGCGGTCTCAGCCCCGATGATCAAGTGACGTACAGCTTTGACTGGCGTTTGCTAGATACGGCAACCTCTACCGTCAACTGGAGCATTTATGGTGCGTGGCAGACAGATACGCAAGCGCTGCTTGTCGAGACCGATGTTATCGGTGGGGTGCCTGTCGTTATGGATACTCGATCAATCGAAGAGCGTAACTTGCTGAACACGCGTTTGTCTTGGGATTATCAGTTGAGCTCTGGATCAGTGGTGTCGGTTGGTGCTTGGGCAATGAACGTGACGGATGAAGACTACAGAACATTCGGTTACGGTCTGCGCAGCGGCATTGGTCTCAATACTCAGGTGTACGGCGCTCCTAATACTTACGGTTTAGATATCTCGTATCGTTTTTAGGGAAACCAAGGCGTGATTCGCGTCACTGAAGAGGCGTGAGCTTGATGGGTTGCACTGTATCGAGCTCACTGTCGTGAGAAGCCTGCGGAAGCAGGCTTTTTTTTGAGGGCTTCTGTTATGTTTTGGCACGTTTCGGTGTTTGAACGCGTTTTTGGATATCTCCTTGTAAGCTTTCTGTTCTCGTTCAGCGTCTCAGTTGTGGCACAAGCGGCTGGCGATGGATCCGCGGGAAATACAGTCGCTTGGTCTGAATCTCGACTGGATACCAATTCGAACCTGTTCGGGCAACCTTCTCGCAATCCTCATCTGGCAGATAGCTACAATAACCAAGGACACTGGAATGATGCTGCAACTGACAGTACGCTGATTGCGGTGCCTAGGGGTCATTTCAAACTGACACCAGATTCGTTCGATATCCTCCCGAACGAGACGCTTGGTATTCCTTTTTATGCCTCCGAGGTTCAGGGTGCGGATGTCAGATATTTTTGGACTGGGTTTCAATTGGTAAAGCTTCACAAAACGAAGGGAGGTTATCGTGAAATTCACCGTGTTGGGATCAAGGCTGAGCTAGACAATTATCGAACGGTTTCAGCGGACGAGCGTCTGCGACAGGCGCAAGACATCGAACTCCTGCTCGCGCGTGGTGATGAATCAGCGCTCGCACGCTATCTTACTGATCAGCCGAACCGACTGATATCGGCAGTAGAGGATCAAGTCAGTAAGGGAGTTTTATATTCCTTGTTCGCAAAAGACGATGTATTTATCGCCGCGAACGCGAGGGGCTTGTTGAGAATAGAACAAGAGGACCCTGATGACCCTAATTCTTTTATGAAGCCACCTTATCAGGTGCGACTACCTGATACCCTTTTTGATGACCACCGGGCAGCGCTTCATACGTTTTTCCCCACTGATACCGTATTTGGTTTGGGCATGAGTTTTAGTGGCGTATTAGTCATTAATACGGTGTCGGGTCGACTGATTTCGCTTAACCCGAACACTTTTGAAGTGCTTGATAGCCTATTGCTAGATAATGACGAGGTTATCTCAAATAGTTTTGCCACCAGTCCAGAGCTCGGTGGGCGCGCAATTTATGTGGCTTCTAACAAAGCTATGTATCGATTCCTGGTAAATGCCGACGGCAAATTTATCGACGACCCGTCTCAAGGTGCGTGGCGCGCCACCTATGCAGCAGGCCGTCGTCTTCCCTACGGCAAGATTTCAGATGGTACGGGTGCCACTCCGACCTTGATGG
>CBFHJC010000157.1:0-4407 GCA_965656045.1 Aequoribacter sp. | reverse complement strand
GTAATCAACCGCATTAACACCTATGAAAATTCGGGAGGCCTCGAGCACTTCAGCCCATCCCAGTGCAATCGACAGGAATATGGTATTCCGCGCTGGAACGTATGTGACAGGGATCCCTTCAGTCGGGCTTTCGGGTACCGCAATGTCTTGATCGGTGAGCGCAGATCCCCCGATAGAGTCTAAATTGAGAGTCACGACTTTATGAACAACATCTGGGTAAGCGGCCGCAATTTTTTGAGCCGCCACAAGCTCTGCTCGGTGCCTCTGACCGTAATCAAAGCTCAGAGTAAAACAGCGAAAGCCCTGCGATTTTGCCATCGCCAAAACGGTCGCTGAATCAAGACCTCCGGATACCAGTACGACTGCTTTTTCTTGATGCATCTCAGTGTCCAGGCTCATCATTCCAGAGGAACTTGTGCAACTGCACTTGAAACCGCACTTGCAGATTATCCGCCAGAATCCATTCTGCCAATTGCGTGGGATTCATCTGACCATGCTCCGGCGAAAACAAGACCTCGGCCACTCGATTCATCAAATCAAACTCATCGAGCTTGAATCGAGCCCACTCGTAATCTGTGCGATCACAAATCACAAACTTAACCTGATCGATTGCAGTTAATCGCTCGATATTCTCATAGATATTCCGATGCGATTCACCCGACGCCGGCGTCTTCAGATCCAACACCTTGACGACACGCGGATCGACATCACTGACCGAGATGGCGCCTGAAGTTTCGAGTGACACCTCATACCCCAAATCGCACAGGGTCGTTAGTAAGGGCCAGCAATTAGGCTGAGCCAGAGGCTCCCCACCCGTAACGGTGACATACCGAGCCTGATGGCTCTGCACTTCGGCAATGATGGATTCGAGTGGAATACTGGTCCCACCGTGAAAGGCATATTCCGTATCACAGTAGTGGCATCGCAGCGGGCAACCCGTCAGACGAACAAATACCGTCGGCAAACCCACGGTGCGAGTTTCGCCTTGCAGGGAATAAAAAATTTCCGTGATACGCAGAGTTTGCGATTCAGTCTCTGCTGATTTGAGCGCAGAGCCGGTAGTAGCATTCATAACCGTGCTCAGAAGTTTTGACTCAGGAATTGTCTGGCTAGCCCAACCGCCGCATGCTGAGCCTCACTGTACTGACTGATCACTTGATTCAGCAAAGCCTTAGACCTGTCTTTATTCCCTTTTGCGAAATAAACAGTCGCCAGCTTGTAAGTGGCGTCGGGCGCTTTGGCGTGGTCTGGATAAAGATCTAACAAGAGCTGGAAAGCCTGTCGTGAGAGCTCAATATTCGAGGGCTCGACAACCAAATAGAGCTCTCCTAACCAATAGTGCGCGTTCGGGGCAAACAGTCCGTTCGGGTAATCAATCAAGAACGCATTAAATGCAGCTACGGCTTCGGCAAACTCTTTATCGTAGACTCGTTGCCTGGCCGCCACATAAGCTGCCTCTTCACCAATAGCGGCTCTCGAACCGGGCTCTTGCGGGCGCTGCTCTGTCGCGCTAACTGCAGGAGACGGCGCCGTCGTGCTCGCGCTGACACCACCAGCACTTAAGCGACGGTCGATGTCTAAATATCGCTCTAGGCTTTGCTCTCGCAGCTGTCTTAGTTGCTCTGATTGGCTTTCAACTATGCCGTTAAGACGTCGTACTTCCTCGCTTAAGCGTTGCACTTGAACAAACAGCGAACCGGTGTCGGCCGGCGCTTCCACCGATCCATTCTGCACTAGGACACCAGCGCGAGTCGCGGCAACTTGGCCGTCAATACCATAAGTCACTGTGGTATCGGATCGTGTCTGCGGCCGAGGCTCTGGCTCAGCCCGCTCATTCGATACGGGCGCTGCACGCTGTGCTTCAAGATCAATAAAATCTTGGCTCAGAGCGGTAGCACTGAGTGCCAGCAACCCGGTTATGAGCAGATATCGCAACGCCATCAGCTCGCCTTACTTGATCTCTACACGACGGTTTTGTGACCAGCTCACCTCGCTAGAACCATAAGATACGGGCTTTTCTTCACCGTAGCTGATGCTTTCTAAGCGGTAACCAGGAATACCTTGCACCATCATGTAATCTCGGACGGTATTGGCTCGTCGCTCACCCAATGCAATGTTGTACTCTCGGGTGCCACGCTCATCGGTATGTCCTTCCAGTCGCACCGATGCGCCAGTGCCTTTTAAGAGCGCTACGTGAGCATCAAGGACCGCACGTCCTTCATCGGTTAACGCTGAGCTATCAAATTCAAAGTACACCACGTCGCCCGCCATGCGCGCAGCATCCTGAAGCTCACGAAGATCGGCGGCAGCTTGTGCTGCAGCACGTTCTTGCGCTGCTTGGGCTGCGGCGGCTTCTGCTTCAGCAGCAGCTTGGGCCTGCGCTGCAGCAGCAGCTGCAGCCTCTTCCTGCTTGGTATCGGTCCCGCTACATGCCGCCAAGAAGAGGCTCAAAAATGCTATTGATACAACCTGCTTGATACTAGACTGATATTTCATAGGGTTATCCTTCTCATTAATGAGTTGTGTTGTTCTTACTCACTGTGGCGAAACGGTGAGATACGGCGACCAAGCCGGTTCGCGAACTTCGCCATCACGCGCAGGTAAATTGAAGCGAGCACCACCATCGACCGATACCGCTGCTAGAATACCGCGCCCTGCCTGTTTCGTCGCATAGAGTACCATAGAGCCATTGGGTGCGATACTCGGACTCTCGTCTAAATCGGTGCTTGTGAGAGCCGTGAGCCGGCGCGTGACCAGATCAAATACGGCGATCTTATAGTCACCCGATTGCTGATGAACCAGAACCACATTGCGACCATCTTGCGCCACGCGGGCGCGCGCATTGTAGCTGCCCTCGAAAGTCACTCGATCGGTCAGCCCGGTCACAAAATCGTAGCGATAAATCTGTGGTCGACCACCTCGATCAGAAGTGAACAGTAGTGACTGACCATCGGGCATCCAGGTGGGTTCGGTATCAATCGCATAGTGCCGAGTAATGCGCTCTAAGGCATACGTATCAAGATCCAACACATAAATATCTGGACTACCGTCTTTCGACAAAACCATGGCCATTCTAGTGCCATCAGGCGACCAGGCGGGCGATCCATTCAAACCTCGAAATGCGGTCAACTGCTCGCGCGCACCAGTGGCTAAATTCTGTCGAAAGATCGCTGGTCGAGACGTCTCAAACGACACATAGGCGATCTCTGTGGCGTCCGGAGACCATGTTGGCGCTAGGATCGGTTCGCGCGAGGTCAGCAGCACCCTCGGCCGCGCGCCATCGGCATCCGCTAGAGTCAGTTCATAGTAATCTTTTTCGCCCGGAATTGGGCTTACTGCAACATACAACAGCTGCGTCGCGAAAGCCCCTTGAATGCCCGTGAGAGCGGTATAGATTCGATCAGAGATTCGGTGCGCTAGTGCGCGAATATCAGCCACGCCAGCGCGCTCGACCCCCTCAATGACGATGGACTGCTTAGTCACATCGTACAAGGAAAACTCCGCCTCGATCTGAGACGTGCCACTGAGTCGACCGATCAACAGATATTGGGCATTCACCATCCGCCAATCTCGGAAAAAGATCTCTTGCTCGCGCGATGGTGTGCCTAACATATTCACCCTGGCCACAGGCGCAAACTGACCCGTCCGCGCCAAATTATCTTGAATAATTTGCGCCACATCCTCAGGTGGAAATCCAGGACTTTGCCATGCAAAAGGCGACACCGCGATCACGGTTGGATTATCTCTGCCTTGCGTGATTTCAATCACCAGTTCCGCATTCGATTTGAGCGGCAGAAAGACGACCAACACCAGTGCTAAACTTCCCAACAATCGCATTATCAGTACCTCAAATCCTCGGGTTTAAACAGTAACCTAAAGCGTCTAAAGGTTTTCTCGAACTCGCGAGGCGGCAGCTTTTGCAGCTCTGGGAACCGAGCTGCTTTTTCAACTGCATTGACCGCCGATCGATCAAACGCGCTATCTCCACTACTCTGGAGCACCGTCACCCCAACGATATCACCCGTTGGAATGAGCTGAAGTTGGAGCACCACCTGCATCCCATTGCGTGCACTCGGCGGCCTCGACCAATAGTTCACGACCGTTTGACGAATGAGTGCCGTGTAGCTCGCCGCAACATCCTGCTCGGAGGAACCGGCTTCCGCTGCCATGGCGCGATCGATATCCGCTCGTGCGAGCTGCGCCAGTTCTTGAGTCGTCATGGGTGATGCCGCCGTCTCTGGCTTCACTGTACGTTTCACTCGGCTGGGCTGAGGACTCACGGTGGGCTTCGACGCTTGAATGCTCGTGTCGATAGGTGCCGTGTTAATGCTGCGTGAACTCTCTGACAACTCTTGGCGTGTTGGTCGATTCGGAATCGTTGAGCTCTGGCTCGGCTTGGGCGCGGAT
>CBFHJC010000156.1:0-4450 GCA_965656045.1 Aequoribacter sp. | reverse complement strand
GTGCCACAGCAAACCTGTATCACCAGAGACAATATTGCAGTTGATATTGACGGTATTATTTATCTTCAAGTGGTCGATGCGCGCGCAGCGAGCTACGGCATAACCGACTATTTCTATGCCACCACCCAACTGGCACAAACCACCCTGCGATCTGAAATAGGCAAAATTGAGCTCGATAAAACATTTGAGGAACGGGATACGATGAACGCTAGACTCGTGGACACGGTCGATAGAGCCGCTGAACCCTGGGGAATTAAAGTACTCCGTTACGAGGTTAAAGACATCGTGCCGCCAGAATCTGTCAAAGATGCCTTAGAGAAGCAAATGCGTGCGGAACGGGAACGTCGCGCAGTCGTTGCCAAGTCCGAGGGTGAGCGGCAAGCTCAGATCAATATTTCTGAAGGTGCTCGCCAAGAGATGATCAATCTCTCGGAAGCGCAAAAACTAAAGCAAATCAACGAGGCCGAGGGTAAGGCGGCTGAAATAATGCTTATCGCGGAAGCGACGGCTCAGGGCTTACGCGCTATCGCCTCGGCGATACAGGAAGAAGGAGGTCTGGATGCGGTCAATCTGAGAGTTGCCGAGCAGTACGTCAAAGAATTCGGTCAACTGGCAAAAACCAACAACACTCTCATCATCCCCTCAAACCTCGGCGATGTGGGTGGCATGGTGGGCACCATCATGAAGTCGATGGAAGCCGCTCGTGATAAAAAACAAATGCCAGCTCAAACCGAGTAATCCACTGCCGTGTAAACAAAGTTTGCGAGGATACAAACGACTTAGCGATTCACAGGCTTTTTCGACAGTATTCTTTGTAGCGTGCGGCGATGCATGTTGAGTGCGCGAGCCGTCGCGGACACATTGCCCTCATTCTCGAGTAGCACGCGCTGGATGTGCTCCCATTTTAAACGCTCAACTGAGGGGGGTTCACTGGGAATTTGTGGTGAGGAGTCGCGCTCACCACGGAAGCTTGCGATGATATCTTTGAGTTTGGTCGGCTTGCACAGGTAATCATCAGCACCTAAACGAGTTGCTTCAACTGCGGTGGCAATACTTGAGTAACCTGTCAGAACCACAATACGTGCATCGGCACCTAAAGATTGTCTGAGCTCTGGCAGCAATAATAACCCGCTGGTGGTTGGTAAATTTAAGTCCAATAGCACCCATTGCGGGTTTTGAGCGGCCAGCACGAGGGCATCCTCTGCATTTAAGGCACAACTCGCTTGATAGCCTTCGCGCTCAAAGCCTCGTATCGCCGCATGCGCAAAGTTGACGTCATCATCGACGATCAATACTTGCATCAAGCTTCCCCAACATCACTGCGGGGCAGAACAACCGTCATCAAAGTGCCTCCTTGTTTTGGCTGGTGGTACAGCAATTGCCCTTGGTGCTTTTCAATCGTGGCATGCGACAGTAAGAGTCCTAAACCCAACCCCTTGGTGGAGCGGTGAATAATACCTTTACCAATCTGTTGGCGAATATCCTCGGGAATCCCCGAGCCGTAATCTTGAATATGCAAAGACACGGTATCTTCATCCCAATCTATACTGATATCGATGCTGTCAGTGCCGGACTCGCTAGCATTATTGAGCAAGTTTTCCAGCGCCGGCGTCAGAGTCTGATCAATGTGAATCATGGGTGCCTGACCAGACCCCAGGGTTTTGAAACTCAACTGCACGGCTGGACGTTTATTCAACCAACCCTCTATTACCTGTTCGAGCCAACGCTTTGAATCCTTATCCTGAGGGGTGCTTAGGACATCGAACTCGGCATTACTCGCCAGCTTTCGCAACGTTCTGGCACATTGATCGATACCGCTGTCGAGCTCGTCAAATAACCGCCGCGCTTGGTCGTCATCGGGACACAACTGACGTAATTCGTCACTCAAAAGCGTGAGGGTGTTGAGGGGTGAACCAAGTTCATGGGCAGTATTAGCCGCGATGGTCGCAACCGCTCGAATCTGCTCATCACGTAAATTTTGCTCGCGATACTGTACCTCTTTCTGCTCCCTAGCACGCATGCTTTGAGCCATTCGCGTCACAAAAACAACGACTAACAAGGCACTGAAAACAAAGTTCAACCACATCCCCATAGTATGACTGCTTGACATCGTATGGCTCATCGACAAGTGTCCACCTGAGGGCGACAACAGACCAAAAGGCTGATGGTAATTCAGTAATACCGTGTAGGCGCACAAGGCGGCAATTCCGACCAGAATGGTGAATCGCTGGTTCAGCACCGCCGCACTTACAATGATAGGGACCAATAGATAAGAGATGAACGGGTTGGTCGCACCACCGGTCAAATACATGATGAAGCTCCAGCCAATCACATCGATGGTAATCTGCTGGAACAACTGTAAATCCGTTACTCGGGTCTCTGCACGAAAATAAAAAGCACTCACGGCCGTCAGAGATGCCAAGGCCACAACACCGAGAGCACCCGAATAAAGGATCGCTGCGTTACCAATCGTCAACGCAAAATACAACAAAGTCGCCGCTTGCCCCAAAAGCGCCAAACTGCGGATCAAAAACAGCTGGTAAAGCTGCGATTTAGACCAATGAACCATGTGGGACTCCATAGGGAGTTTGGGTTACGAGTAAGTAGTTTGCTCAACATCGGCTCACATCGTATACGACTATGGGCCTGTATCTCTGTTTGCTCGTGATAATTTCTGCTGCACTGAGCTGATTCAGCACTAGGTCTCAAACGTACGGTTTTGAGTCAACTCAACCACAACAGTTCAAGCCGCTAATAACTGCCATGACATCATAGATAATTACTCAAAATTGTCACCCCTCAAAATCTGACCGGAGAGCGTTCTAACCAGCAAACCCGTTTGCATGACCTGAGCCCAATACGACTCAGCTGGAATAGACCCCCATCGAACATGTTAAGGTTGTTCGATAAGTCGATCACCGCCTTCCAGGCCTGCGGTGATTTCAAGGTATCCGCCCTGAGATCGTCCGACTCTGACAAAGCGCTTAACAGGACCAGAGGATGACTCTTTGATGTAGGTTGGGTTTTTACACGTTTTGCCAGCAAAGAATCTGTTATTCTTAGGCCGGTAATTTGGGATTATGAACTGCCACCGGATTGTTTGACGCCGCATGCTCAGAACCATGCAGAGACACGATCGGTTGATTGAGCCTCGCCTCTCGAAGCTATCCATTGATTGGCTTCAAGAATATCGGCAAGCTCTTCAGCATAATCAGCGGAAGTCCGCTGTTTTAATAAATACACTACAGGAAAAGAATCATGACAGACTCGCGCAGGCCACATTCATCCGTCATTGTCGACGGCCTCTCTCAAACCCCATCGCGCGCCATGCTCCGTGCCGTTGGATTCGAAGATGAAGACTTCAAGAAACCGCAAATTGGCATTGCCAGCACTTGGAGTATGGTCACACCGTGTAACATGCATATCAACGAGCTTGCTCAATACGCCGAGCAGGGCGCCAATGCGGCTGGCGCCAAAGCCGTAGTATTTAACACCATCACTGTTAGCGACGGCATCAGTATGGGTACGCCCGGTATGCGTTATTCACTCGTAAGTCGCGAAGTGATCTGTGATTCCATAGAAACTGTGGTCGGTGGACAAGGCTTTGACGGGGTGGTGACCATTGGTGGCTGTGATAAGAACATGCCTGCCTGCGTCATGGCGATGCTCCGGCTCGACCGTCCGTCGGTGTTTGTCTATGGCGGGACTATCAAACCCGGCAGCGAGCGTCGTGACATCGTTTCGATCTTTGAAGCAGTTGGTCAACGCGCGGCCGGTACTATCGACGATGCTCAACTCATTGCGGTCGAAAAGTCGGCTATCCCGGGGCCTGGTTCCTGTGGCGGAATGTATACCGCAAACACCATGGCGAGCGCCATTGAAGCGCTTGGTTTGTCGTTGCCCAACTCGTCAGCCCAAGAAGCAGTGTCTGGCGAAAAACGAAAAGATTCTGAAGCCGCTGGGGCTGCAGTGATGAATCTGATTGAGCTGGGTCTTAAGCCCTCTGATATTGTGTCAAAAAAATCTTTCGAAAATGCGATCACGGTAATTATCGCGTTGGGGGGTTCGACCAACGCGGTACTGCATCTGATCGCCATGGCGCATTGCGGCGGCATAGAACTCTCTCTTGATGATTTTACGGAAATCGGCAAACGTGTGCCGGTATTAGCCGACGTCAGGCCCTCAGGGAACTATCTCATGAGTGAACTCATCGAGATTGGCGGTATTCAGCCCCTCATGAAGATGTTGCTTGAGCGAGGACTTCTGCATGGCGATGTATTAACCGTGACAGGTAAAACTATGGCTGAAAATTTAGCCGAGGTTGCACCCTATCCAGACAGCCAAAATATCATTCATGCTTTTGATAATCCGATCAAAAAAGACAGTCACTTGCGAATCCTCTACGGCAACTTGGCGCCCGAAGGCGCTGTTGCCAAAATCTCGGGTAAAG
>CBFHJC010000155.1:0-4483 GCA_965656045.1 Aequoribacter sp. | reverse complement strand
TGATACAGATCCGCCACGCGCGCATTATTGCGATCAACTGCCAGTAAATATTGAGTGAGATCGTTAGATCCCACGCTTAAAAAGTCGACTCGACGCGCGATGGCTCTCGCTTGATACACTGCCGCAGGTACTTCGATCATCACCCCAATAGGCGGTTTCGGGGGCAACTCAAAGCCTTCTTGTGACAGCTCTTTATAGCTGCGATCGACCAAATCCAGGGCCTCTTGTAACTCTGTCAGATTACTGACCATCGGCAGCATGATCCGCAAATTGCCAAGCCCTATGTTGGCCTTCAACATGGCGCGAACCTGAGACAAGAATATCTCGGGGTGGTCGAGCGTGACACGTAAACCGCGCCAGCCCAAAAATGGATTCGCCTCTTCTATGGGGAAGTAAGGCAACGCTTTATCACCCCCGATATCCAGCGTACGCATGGTCACTGATTTTGGCGCAAACGCTTGCAGCTGCTGGCGATAAAGCTGGCGCTGCTCTTCTTCACTGGGGAACCGTTCTTGCATAAGGAAGGGCACCTCGGTTCGATATAACCCGACACCCTCCGCACCACGCTCCAATGAAATCGCGACGTCTGCCATCAAACCCGTGTTCACGAACAGAGGCATGCGATGGCCATCTGCCGTCTCACACTCCGAATCACGCAGTGCTTCTAGATCTTTACTAAACGCAGCTTCTTGCTCGATCAGTTCCTCGAACCGTTCGACCAGTAACGGCGAGGGATTGAGGTGAACGACGCCATTGTAGCCATCGATGACGACGGTTTTGCCTTCGAGCCGCTTATAAGGCAAATCGACTGCACCCATGATCGTGGGAACGCCCATGGCGCGCGCTAATATGGCTACGTGCGAGTTGCCTGAACCCTTCACCGACACCATACCTGCGAGCCGATCGCGAGGAATCTCGCCCAACATCGATGCAGTAAGCTCTTCGCCCACGAGGATCACCCGCTCGGAATACTCGCGACGATCCTGCGAACTCTCTTGCAAGTAACTGAGCACTCGGGTTCCCAGATCTTTTACATCGACCGCGCGCTCGCGCAGATAACTGTGCTCCATTTGCTCAAAGTGTCGAATGTGCTCAATCATCACCTGACTCAAGGCACCCTGGGCCCAGCTTCCCGCTTTAATGAGTCGAGCAACTTCAGCGCCAATCGTCGAATCGTCGAGGATGCCCAGATACACATCGAACAAAGCGCGGTCTTCGGGGCTCAGCTGATCGGCCAGATTAGCAGCAACTTGTCTCACGTCTGCTCGCACCGACTCGAGCGCTTGCTTGAAGGATCGCAACTCTAAACGACGATCAGAACTGACCTTACGCGGTACCGCATACAAATCAGCGACCGGAGACACCACAGCGACCTGGCCCACCGCAACGCCCGGAGAACCACCAATACCTGTCACACGAGTGGATCCAATTTGCCCCTCATTGGCCTCGGTGTATTCCTCTTGAATCGAGCCTGTCACTTGCGCGTGGGCAATCACACCGGCGAGCTGGGCCGACATCGTGACCAAGAAAGCTTCATCGCTCTCGTCAAACCGACGGCGCTGAGCTTGCTGAACGACCAGCACCCCCAGCACTATTTTGTGGTGGATAATTGGGACGCCCAAAAAGGCGTGGAAGGGCTCCTCGCCAATCCCGCTCAAGAGCGCAAACTTGGGATGCTCAGACGCGTTGTCTAAATTCACTGGCTCTTCTTTGGTTGCAACCAGACCCACCAAGCCCTCGTTGTGAGCCAAACTCAACAGGCCGATTTGGTTTTTATTCAAACCCTCAGTCGCCCGAAAAATGAGCCTATTAGTGGCAGGGTCGCGCAGATACACAGAACACACCTCGGTGCCCATAGCCTCGCGGACGCGCGTCACAATAATGTTGAGCGCCTCTTCCAGAGTTTCTGCTGTGTTAACACGCTGCACAATTTTTCGCAGCATTTCCAACATCATGGATTTAGTCCTGTATTAGACCCACACCCACCGGGGCCCTGCTTGCTAGCTCTTGCATCGCCAGGCGATAAACCTCGCGTTTAAAATGAATGACTTGATCGATCGGATGCCAATAATCGACCCACTCCCAATGATCGAACTCAGGCTTGCCCGTGGCATTCAGACGGATCTCAGACTCTGGTGCAATCAGACGCAACAGAAACCACTTTTGCTTTTGCCCAACGCATGGCCTGCCTCGGCTGCGACGCACAAACTGGCGCGGCAGATGGTAACGCAACCACCGCTCCGTTTGACCCAGCAACTCGACGTGCTCTGATTGCAGCCCAACTTCTTCCAGCAACTCTCGATACAGTGCCTGCTCCGGCGTCTCGCCGGCATCGATACCGCCTTGGGGAAACTGCCACGCGTCTTTACCACCGATACGCCGCGCCCAAAATACTTTGCCGTGGTCATTACAGATGATAATGCCCACATTCGGCCGGAAACCATCTCGATCAATCACCACGCCGCCTCATCTCTGTTACCATTGCACACTAGGCTTACACTATAGCATGGAGTCGCGATGAAGCGACTGCCATCCGCTCGCAGAATCGTTTAAGGACACGCATGGCACTGGCAATTTTTGATCTGGATAACACACTGCTCGGCGGCGACTCCGACCACTTGTGGGGCGAGTTTCTCTGCGATCAAGGCTACGTCGATCGCGCCACATTTCGGGCCAAAAACGATCAATTTTATGCCGATTACCAAGCCGGCACGCTCGATATCCATGGCTACCTAGAGTTCGTGTTAGCGAGCATCAAAGGCCGATCAATCGCAGACATTCAAGGCTGGCATAAAGACTACATGGCCCGCTACATTGAGCCTCTGGTGCTACCCCGGGCCCTGGCTTGTGTCGACCAGCATCGCGCGCAGGGCGACGCACTGCTTATCATTACCGCAACCAGCCGCTTCATCGCGGAACCGGTCGCAGCACGTTACGGAATTGCAGACTTAATTGCGTCGGACGCGATCATCACAGACGGTCGCTATAGTGGAGTTCCCGCGCCTAATCCCAGCTTTGGCGCTGGTAAAGTGCTGCGACTGCAGCAGTGGCTGGACGAGCATCCGGAACAACAGGGTCTGACACAGTATTTCTACAGCGATTCACACAATGATGTGCCCCTGCTAGAGCAAGTCGACCACCCTATCGCGGTAGATCCCGACCCTAAACTGGCCGAGATCGCCCGCCAGCGTGGCTGGCAGTGCCTCAGCTTTAGAACTTAGTCTTGGCAGCTGGCGTCGTATTCTTCGGCGCTCATGAGCTCATCAAGATCGGCCGGATCAGCAAGCCGCATAGTGAAAAACCAACCATCACCATAAGGATCGCTATTGATCACCTCTGGAGAATCTTCGAGCCGCTGATTCACTGATAGAATTTCGCCACTCAGAGGCGCATAGATATCCGATGCGGCTTTAACCGATTCAACCACCCCCGCTTCATCGCCCGATCCTAGCGCTGCACCGACTTCGGGCAGTTCAACAAACACCACATCGCCGAGGGCCTCTTGCGCATGCTCAGTGATCCCAACGGTTACCGTGCCGTCATCCTCCATTCGAACCCACTCGTGACTGCTGACGTATTTCAATTCGGATGGCGACTGGCTCATGGGAACTCCTCAATAAAATAAAAATCGTAGTTTACTCGAGCCGTGGCGAAAGACAATCAGGCAATTCCCATCGCCAGCCTAGCCACCGCCTGTTTGAGTGGCTGAAAACGATCAAATGCGGTCATTCCAACATTGCGAGCCCAGCGGACCAAGGGCTCCGGACGATCGAACAATTGAACAAATCCTTCCATCGCAGCCATCGCCGCAATGTTTTCTGATTTACGCCGACGCTGATAACGCTCAAGCACCATCATACTGCCCAAGTCATGCCCCCCGTCCCACGCGCGCGCCAACTCTGCAGCCAGCACAGCGACATCGGCAAAACCCAAATTAATCCCCTGTCCGGCCAGAGGATGAATAGTGTGCGCAGCATCCGCCACCAGAACGCACCGAGCGCGACCATAATCGACGGCTCGTCTTTGGCGTAATGGTACGCACTGCCGCTGTGAAACCTCTTGCACGTGACCTAGCGACGACTCGCTAGCAGCGCTCAGTTCGGCACAAAATGCATCATCCGAGAGAGCCATAAGGTGATCAGCGCGATCACTGTGAGCGGACCAGACAATAGAGCAGAACTCGGAGTTCGGGCTGGCGAGTGGTAACAAAGCTAAGGGTCCCGTGCGCAAAAACCACTGCCGCGCGGTATTCGCATGCGCCCGCTCAGTGCGAATCGTCGCAATAATAGCCGATTGCTCATAAGACCACTCTCTGGTGGGTACTTGCATTAAATCTCTGACTTTCGAGAGTGCACCATCGGCGCCAATAATCAACTGAGCACACCAGCGCTCATCGCCTGACAGAGTGACCTCAACCTGATTCGCTTGCACGTCAAGATCGACAAGCTCACGCTGTCGCAAAACACGAACCCGAGACTGTGCC
>CBFHJC010000154.1:0-4564 GCA_965656045.1 Aequoribacter sp. | reverse complement strand
AAAGCGGCTCGGAATCCAGCCAAGTGAGCCCCACCATCTTTCTGAGGAATGTTATTGGTATAACAGTGTAGGTTCTCTTGAAACGAATCATTCCACTGCAATGCTACTTCAACCGCGACACCCGTGTCGGGGTCAGGCTCGGTCGTAAAATGGAAGAGCTTATTGACTGGTGTTTTATTTTTATTCAGATAATCGACAAATGCACCCAAGCCCCCTGAATAGCTGTAAGTTTCATTTTGTCCCGATCGTTCATCGGTGAGCTTTATCTTGATGCCTGAATTCAAAAATGCCAGCTCTCTCAGACGCTTAGCAAGCAGATCGAAGTGAAATTGTATATTGGTAAACGTCTCTGGAGATGGTGAAAACCGAACTGTTGTCCCTGTTTGTGTGGTCTCTCCGACAATTACCAACGGTTGTTGCGGCACACCATGTGCATAATTCTGCTCGTATACTTTACCTTGGCGTCGAATAGTCAGAGTCAAAGACGAAGACAGTGCATTGACCACCGACACGCCAACACCGTGTAGACCGCCCGACACTTTATAGGTGTTGTCGTCAAACTTACCACCTGCGTGCAAAACCGTCATAATGACCTCCGCCGCAGAAACACCTTCTTCATGCATCTCGGTGGGTATTCCACGCCCATCATCCGAAACGGTAATAGACTCGTCTGGGTGCACAATAATATCAATGGTAGAACAATGCCCAGCCAGGGCCTCATCGATACTGTTATCGACTACCTCGAACACCATGTGGTGAAGGCCTGTGCCGTCATCGGTGTCACCAATATACATGCCCGGCCTTTTCCTAACAGCATCTAAGCCCTTAAGGACCGTAATACTAGAAGAATCGTAGTTAGTGTCTGACATAAGTTGCTCACTTTCCAGTTGTCGTTGCCGCACAGTATAACACGAGAGCGGACCTAGGGTGCTTATTGAGGTTATGACACAAGGCCCTGTTCCACGTGGAACACCCTTACTTGACCGCTATCGGAGCTCAGGCTCATCGCCTCAAGCAGGGGTGCCACCAAAGGGAGCTGTGTCGCACTTAAAAACACCTGCGCTGACAACTCAGAGAGAACAGACCCCAATAAACTTAAGCGCTCCTCATCGAGCTCGGCCGCGACATCATCCAACAACAACACGGGAGAGACAGACCTCCCGCCATCGCCACTAGTAGTGCGGGTGCCGGCCATTTCACGATAAACGACCATTTGGGCCAACTTTAGGGCAACCAAGACTTGTTTTAGCTGCCCCCTAGATAAGACATCACGCGCCAACTTTACTTCGCCACCCACTATCGAGATAACCTGAATATCTGCTCGATGCGGCCCAAGGCCGGTAAACCCTCGCCGGCTATCGACATCAGCGGCGGTGGTCAGGGCGACCGCTAAAGACTCACCCATCAACCACCCCCGCTTATAACGCAACTCCAAACCCTGATCACCCAGACCAAGCGCAAGACACATCTCATTAAAAGAGGCAGCAAGGGCTGCAAACACTCCCAATCTGAGCTCGTTCACACGCTCACCCAACACAGTAAGCTGATCAATCCACGAAGTGTCGCCGATTGGCAGCGGCCCACTAAGCTCCTTGGCCAGCGCTTCTCGTGGTGCTAAGCGCGACAGAGCCCGAGGGTGGCGCCCCACCCTCAAAGCAGCGTTTCGTTGATCCAAGGCCCTCAAGTATGAGCGAGACACCTTAAAAAAGTCATGTTCCACGTGGAACACCAACCAGTCCAAAAAAGCTCTGCGGTCATGGGAGCCGCCAAAAAGGATATCAAATGTATCGGAGTTTATCGCAACAACGGGAAGCCTTAGCGCCAAGTCTGATATTCGCTTGACCCTATCTCCGCGAACCTTGGCTTTCGTTTCTCCAATACGTGACTTGGATAACCCAACACGATAAACGGGCGCTGCTCCTGCAGATGATAGACCTGAACCAAACCCTGTCGATTCGATGTCATCAATATCGGCAACCACGGTCAACTCTTGTGTAGTGAATTGAACCAGAGACTCCTTCTGGCCACCAAACCGACGAAAAGATTTACCGTGCGCCAAGGTGAACAGAGCTTCCAGCAAGGCCGTTTTTCCGGCCCCATTAGCACCAACAAAGACGTTTACGCGACCGAGCTCAGTCAACACCGCCTCATTGATGTTGCGAAAATGTCGAATCACCACCCTTCGAATCATAAATGACGCTTCTCTGACTCTATTGAGCCCCGGTTTCTAACCTACATAAAAAAGGCTCTTCAAACCGAAGAGCCTTCTTCTTAGCTGTGTTGCCAGCCCCAAACCCTAAATTGGACCCTAGAGCCGCATGGGCATAACGACATACATCGCGTTGGATGTCGTATCAACACCCTCTAGCAGGGCGCTGCCGCTGGAATCAGACAGGCTAACTTTTACATTAGCCGACACAAGGACCGCGAGAACATCGAGCAAATAACTCACGTTGAATCCGATCTCTAACTCATCGCCCTGATACTCAACCTGAATCACCTCTTCCGCCTCTTCTTGCTCTGGGTTGTTAGCAACAACCTGGAGTTGATGATCGGAAAGGTTCAACTTAATACCGCGATACTTCTCGTTACTGAGAATAGCCGCTCGAGACAAGGCGCTCTTTAACGCATCTTTCTCCGCAATAATAGCCTTGGTCGAATTTTTAGGCAGAACTCGCTGGTAATCTGGAAACTTTCCGTCAACCAGTTTGCTGATAAACGTAAACGCCGCTGTATCAACTTTAAGATGGTTATCCCCCAGAGACACCTCAGCTGGAACATCACTCGCCTGAAGCAATCGTGATAACTCTAAAACGCCTTTGCGCGGCAAAATAATTTGAGTTGCTTCAGATTCAGATAGGCCTTTGACCACACCGGGCTCTAAATCGACATGGCTCGTTGCTAGCCTGTGGCCATCCGTTGCGACCACTCGGAAGGCTTGCTGACTTAATTCCCAAAGCATCCCGTTCAGATAATAGCGGACATCTTGTTGCGCCATCGCAAAACCGGTCTGCTCTATGAGTCCTTTCAGCACAAGCTGATCTAAAGTCATCGACCCGCGAACATTCAGGGCGTCAACGACAGGAAACTCAGCAGCAGGCAAAGTAGCTAAACGAAAACGAGACCTGCCGGAGCGCACGATCAAATTCGCACCGTCTTGTTGCATATCAATCACACTTCCTTCTGGAAGCGACTTACAAATATCAAAGAGCTTGCGTCCAGGAACAGTGACGGCGCCCGCGATCGCTGCAGAATCTTCAAGTGCCACACGCCCGCTAAGCTCTACTTCTAAATCTGTACCGACGAGCGACAACACGCCATCTTCAACACTTAGCAAAACATTGGCTAAAATGGGCAATGTTTGCCGGCGCTCTACAACGCCAGATACCAAGCTCAAAGGCTTAACAAGAGCCTCTCTTTCAATTGAAAACTTCATAGAACATCCTTGCGTTCAGCTATCTTATTAATGCTTCTTCAAGCACCAGACCAATTCACCTAAGTAGTTAGCGCTCTTAACAAATTTTTGACATCTTCTCTGATGTCACTACTTTCACGTTTCAATTCCTCTATCTTACGACACGCGTGCAGTACTGTCGTGTGGTCTCGCCCCCCAAAACTGTCTCCAATTTCGGGAAGACTGTGATTGGTTAATTCTTTGGCTAGAGACATCGCGACCTGCCTAGGTCTGGCTACCGAACGGCTTCGCCGTTTAGACATCAGATCCGCCACCTTGATCCGGTAATATTCTGCTACCACCCTCTGTATATTGTCTAGGCTAACCTGTTTGTCTTGCAAAGCGAGCAAATCCTTCAGGCTGTCTTTAACCATGAGCATATCGATAGGTTTCTGATGAAAATGTGCACTCGCTATCACGCGCTTCAAAGCACCCTCTAACTCCCGCACATTTGACCTAACTCGCTGTGCAATAAAAAAAGCCGCATCTTCGGGCAAATGCACCCCTATTTGATCCGCTTTTTTCATTAGAATCGCGACCCGCGTTTCGAGCTCCGGCGGCTCTACAGAAACTGTTAGCCCCCACCCAAACCTCGACTTAAGTCGTTCTTCAAGCCCCTGGATTTCTTTGGGATAACGATCACACGTTAGGATCATTTGATGCCCACCTTCAAGCAGCGCATTAAACGTGTGAAAAAACTCCTCTTGCGAGCGCTCTTTGCCAGCAAAAAACTGTATGTCATCAATTAATAAGGCATCTACCGACCGATAATAACGCTTAAAATCAGAAATCGCATTTAACTGAAGCGCCTTAACCATATCTGCGACAAATCGCTCACTGTGCAAATAAATAATATTCGCCGACGGATTGTCTTGCTTAAGTGCGTTACCAACGGCGTGCATTAAGTGAGTTTTACCAAGACCGACACCGCCATAAATAAATAGCGGGTTATAAGCGAACCCGGGGTTTTCCCTCACCTGCTTCGCTGCTGCCAATGCCAGCTGGTTAGACTTTCCCTCTACAAAACTATCAAACTGGTAGTGTTCCACCAAATTGTGTTGATGCGATAACCCACCCTCTACTTGTGGTATTGATTTTCGAACTTTTATG
>CBFHJC010000153.1:0-4691 GCA_965656045.1 Aequoribacter sp. | reverse complement strand
CTTCTCTTCTCTTCTCTTCTCAATCATTTTTTATAAATTAATAATTAAGTAACTTAAGTAATAACTCAATCCCTCCGAAAGAGTCAAGCGAAATGACTCGCCCCTCTTTCATGCCTGAGTTAGAGTAGTAAAAATCTAAAAAAAGATCGCACCATGGCACAGCCTCGAGCGACACTAAAAACGCAACTGACCTACGGCTTTGGTGCGGTTGCATATGGCATTAAAGACAATGGCTTTGGCTATTTCCTACTGCTCTTTTACGGCACAGTGGTGGGACTAGAGCCCGGTCTTGTTGGCACCGCCATTTTTATTGCGCTTATATTTGATGCGTTCAGCGACCCGATCGTAGGCTACTGGTCTGACAATACGCGCTCGAGGCTGGGTCGTAGACATCCCTTCATGTACGCAGCCGCCCTACCCGTAGCGATTAGCTATTGGGCCTTATGGAATCCGCCTGAACTCGGGCAACTCGGCCTCTTCTGGTACGTGCTGTGCTTAGCCATCTTGATCCGAACGTTTATTACTCTTTATGAAACACCAAGCTCAGCATTAATGCCTGAGCTTACCTCAGACTACGCGCAACGAACCTCGATCCAAGCGTGGCGCCAATTCTTTGGATGGTCGGGCGGCAACTTCATGAGCGTTCTCATGTTTGGAGCGCTCCTAGTACCCAGCGCAGAGTACCCAACTGGAACCCTGAATAGAGACGGCTATGAAACCTACGGCTTAGTGAGTTCGGTACTCATTTTTTTCGCCATCCTTATTTCTGCGATGGGTACTCACAGCCGCATCCCACACCTTGCATCGCCGCCAGAACGCGATACTCGCGGCCTGACCGTCATTTTCAAAGAATTATTCCAAACTTTATTTGAGCGCAGCTTTCTCGCGCTGTTTGCCGCAAGCTTGTTCGGAGCAGCAGCTTCCGGGCTTGCAGGTGCGATGAGCTTTTTATTACTGACCTATTTTTGGGGATTTACCTCTGAGCAAATTTTTATTTATACCGCTCTCGTCTTTGTCTCCGCCGCATTAGGGTTATGGGTCGCTCCGAAGTTTGTTCAGCGATGGGGTAAAAAAGTGGCCGCTATTCGACTCGGCATTCTCGCCTTTTCAATAGCACCTGCCCCGGTCGTACTGCGGTTGCTCGGGCTGATGCCAGACAATGGCGATCCTATCTTGTTTCCACTCATTGCAACGATTAATACCCTCGACCTAGGACTCATTATTGCCTCTCAAGCCGTGCTCTATTCGATGGTTGCTGACTTAGTCGAACAAAATGAGGTCCGGACAGGACGACGAAGCGAGGGGGTATTTTTTGCCGCCATTACCTTCATTCGCAAGACTAACCAAGGTTTGGGTGCCTTCGCGGCAGGGCTCATTCTATCGTTGATTGCCTTTCCACAGGGAGTGGCGTCGGACCAAGTATCCAGCGAGACTCTCAGAGCACTCGGACTTTGGTACGCCCCCACGCTATTGATTTTGTGGACCTTGATGCTGGCATGTATCAGTCGCTATAAACTCACCCAAGACGACCACCGGGCACACCTGCAGACGCTGCAAGAGAGAGTGAAATAGTCTCTGAGCGGGAGCGCTCGGGTATACGTTTGCCGCAACTAATATTGGCGGTCAGCAAAGGTAGCTCGAAGCTCTCTTTTCAGAATTTTCCCGTTTGGATTTCTAGGTAACTCGTCAGTGACAATCACGTCGGCGACTTTTTGCTGACGACCTAATCGACCGTTCAACCATACTTTGAATAGCTCGGCATCAAATCTGGTATCGGGCTTTGGGACCACTAAAGCAACCGGAGTTTCGCCCCACCGCTCACTTGGAAAACCAATCACTGCGACATCAAATACCTGCTCGTTGTCGACTGCAATGGCTTCGATATCTTGCGGATAAATGTTCTGACCGCCCGACAGAATCATGTCTTTTTTGCGATCAACGATATAGAGAAAACCATCGGTATCGACATAACCAATATCTCCCGACCGAAGCCAGAGATCGCCCTTGGGATCGATAAACTCAACCTCTTTGTTGGCATCTGGGCGCTGCCAGTAACCTGGCATCGCGATTCTACCTCTTGAGCAGATCTCACCAGGCTGACCCGCAGGCAAAACCCGATCGTTATCGTCAACGATGCACAGATCGGTCCCAATCAACGGCCGACCCACTGAGGCCCAGCGACCCTCAGCATGCTCAACCTCTAGAGTGGTGATAATACCCTCAGTCAGGCCATATAGCTCGATGATGCCACACTCGAAAGCATCAAATATTCTTCGCTTTAAGGTTTCTCGCAATGGTGACCCGCAGCTCATCATGGCCTGCATCGAGCTCAAGTCGGCATCGGTGTGAGCAGGCAGCACATCGATAACCCGCTGAAATTGAATAGGTACCATAGCTGTATGAGTCACACGATGGGCCTTTACGCTATCGATAAACCGGTGTTCGCAGAAAGATTTCTCGACGATGATCGTACCCCCTGCCAGTAAGGTCGAGAGCATAGCCACCCACGAGATATTGGAATACAGACCGATCGTCAGGAGCGTTCTAGCGCCTCCATGGTAGCGCAAGGCAAGAGCGATATCGTAAGCCCAATCACGCCGTCCACCATGGTCATGGGTAATACCTTTGGGTAAACCCGTCGTGCCAGAGCTGTAAATAATATTGATTAAGTCGCGCTCTGTAATCCCAGTCTGCGGTTGGGACGCAGGCTGATCCGCGCAGACCTCAGCAAAAGACAACCAGCCTGATCCACCCGTCACGGAAACGTAACGCGTGCTGGAGCCTAACCGATCTGTGAGCGCTGTAATACGAGGTGCGAAATCATCCGATGCGATAATGATCTTGGCCTGGGCGTTGGTAAACATCGACACCAGAGCATCATCGGAAACTGAAACATTAAGCGGCACAACCACACCACCGGCGGCGATCACGCCAAATATCGCCTGCACCATCGGCAGTCCATTACTCATGAACAGACCAACTCGGTCGCCTGGTTGGATTCCCATAGCAATCAGACCGTGCGCGAGCTGATGAGAGGCAGCCATAAACTGGCCCCAGGTCCAGTGCAAATCCCCACAAATCACGGCAGTTTCAGGTGCGCGCCACTGACCGTGGAGGGCTAGGATATCGGGAAGCAGGGGCGCCGGAGTCACAAAACTCATGATAATAATAATCCGAAAAAAAGGGGGCCAGGCCCCCTATAAACCCCTAGAAGCGGTATTCAATAGTACCGGTGATCGTTCTTGGCGCGGCATAGAAAACAGTCGTGTTGTTCTCTAAACCCAATGTTGAAGGACACGCAGTTGCAGTTCCTGCACCTTGACCAGCGCCAAAACAGTAACCCGATGTTTTGACTTCTTCGTCAGTCAGGTTTTTGCCATGAAGACCAACGCGCCACTTGTCATCCGAGCTGGCCCAGATCGCGCTGGCGTTGACTAAGCCGTATGATCCTTGATCAATATCTGCGTTCGGAATCTCAAACTGGGTAATCTCGCTTTTGTAGCCATAGTTAAGACTGAAACGAGTGTCGCCGCCCATCATCGAGGTGTCGTAATTGAGCGCCAGATACAACATAGTGTCCGGTGTGTTTTGCATTTCGCGAGCGCTCGCCACATTCACACCATTAACGATGTATTCTTGAAACTCAGCGTCTAAGAAACTCGCAGAAAATTGAGCACTTAGGGCTTCAGTCAGGATCACATTACCCTCGATCTCGAGTCCACTAATTTCCGCCTCGCCCGCATTGGTCACCGTACCCACAAATCCGTCATTCACGCCGTCACCGTCGCTATCGATGCCGACCGAACCTGGAATTTGCATATCGGTATACTCAGAGTAGAACAGAGCTACGTTGGTCACAGCGCGGCCATCTAACCATGTAGTCTTAAGTCCAATCTCGTAAGAGTCTAGCTGCTCATCGTCGAAGCCTTTTGCCACTTCTGGGGTGCTGAAATTGGCACCACGAGGGTCGAAGCTACCTGCTTTCCAGCCCTGTGAGAAATTGGCATAGACGTTGGTGTCATCGGACATCGCGTAAGACACGCTGAATCTTGGTGACGTTTGCGTATAGGTCTTACTCGCCTCGTAATCTGAGGTCGCTGCCAAGAATATGGCGCTGGTGTTACCAAAGGCCGGAGACTGAGCGCCCAGGTAGTTAGCCCGGAAAATATCGGCGCTACGTTCGTCATCGGTATAACGCAAGCCAAAGGCAAACGAGAGTCGATCAGTGATTGCATAGGCAAGATCACCAAACACCGACAGCGCTTTGGTATCAACCACGCCACCCGTGTACGCCGTCAGTGGTGCACCAAATGCCACCACGCCCAGCGTTCCCAGAACGACATCAAAATCATTGGCAGCGCTTGAGTCTAAATAGTAAACCCCAACGACTGCGTTCAAGCGATCTGTGTTCCATAAAGCCTGAAATTCCTGCGAGAACTGCTCGTTATCATAAATAACGGGGGCGTCGAAATCGAAAGTGGGAAGACTATCGAAATCGATAACGGACTCGGTGTAATCTTCTCGGTCACTGGTAATCGAACGAAGAGTGAGCTGATCGTTCACGGCCCAATCGACCGATACCGACCAACCTTTCGCTTCAACCTGATTATTGCCATTAATGCCGGTCGTGGATCCTGTGGCCGCTTCAGAAGCCCCCGCACGTGTATCCCACACGCTGCTTAGCACTGGCG
>CBFHJC010000152.1:0-4700 GCA_965656045.1 Aequoribacter sp. | reverse complement strand
GCACACAGGCGGCAACCCAACGCCACTGAGTCCACCACTCAAACCAGGGAAGCTGTGCAACGAAGGTACCTTGACGGATATTCAGAGAGTCCAATACACCCTCGCCCATCAGCACGGCATCAGTCCATGATCCTTTGCGCACCAAAGGCGCCACAGGAAGTGATGTACTCATCTCTGGCATTTCAGCCTGCTGGTCAAGATAAATAGAGATAGCCGTTGGCGAACCCTCGGCTAAGCTTGACGCCAAAAAGGTATCGAGCAAGTTAGGGTGACACACGAAAGCCTGGCTGTCGGAGAGCCGCGCGAGGCAACGATCCTGCTCGACCACAATCACCCACTGGTCCGCATTACTGGGCAGCAGCAGAACATCTGGGATCCAGTGCGACAGTGCTGCGATAGCAGGCTCTTGTTGATATTCTTCAAGGACCGACTTGCGTATCACCGAGACAGCGATGCGCTCCTCGGACAACCAGCGATGCGCAAAATGGAGTTCATCCACATCTTCAGCAAGACGCTCCTCTAGGCTATAAGGGAGAGACTGTGCCAAGAGTTTGCGCTCGGCTCGCTCCACTGTTCGCTCTAAAAATGTCACCCGTTCACTGGGTACGGCAAACACGACACTGTTGCGGTCATGCTCTAAAAATGCATTTAATAAGGCCATTCCATCGGGACTTGCCACAGGGAGTGCCGAATCACCCACGCTCAGTCTCTGGATCACTAGCACGCCCGACGAATCATATCTGACTACGGCTTTCACTCGACTGTCCTCGCTAATGGCGTCATTTACAAATATCTTCCTTCGACCCGCATCGTAATCTCGAAACGCCCATTGGCCCTCGATACAACACTGTATAATTGCTGTCGGCGATCCGCAACGGAGGCTTCGGCAATCAGTAAAAAAGTATTCGACTGCTGGTCGAGCATAGTAGCAAGATCGGCGGCGACGTTATCTTTAAAAATGGGATGTTGTAGCAAGGCCTCGACCGACTCGAAACCCTCGGACTCTCGAAGCTGCAGTAGCGGCTCTATTTCCAACAGAGAAAGCGGGCGGCTATCAGTGGCTCCTGGCAGAGCTCGCAAGATCGATGCTGGCGCTGTATGGATGTTAATCTTCGAACCATCGACTGGCCAAACGGTCACCACATCCTGCAAAGCTTCGTAAATCTCGGGGGTCATCCCTCTCACCGCCATGAGTTCGCTGGGGCTCACCATCGGCTGGTTTGCCGCTCGGTAGGGTGGTTGACGCGATTGATACTCAAGATCCTCCGCGCCATCAACACGGGGATTGCGATCCGAATCTAACCAATCTCCAATCGCCTGTAACAGCGATCTCGCCTCGAAATCTTGCAACAGTGCACCTTGCTCATTCTCGAGAGTGAGCAATAAACGCAGAAATACCAATTGATCGATGGTGAGATTCTGACTCTCTCCCGTTGGAGAAACAGTGCCGATCAGATTATTGAGGTTAAAGCGTCCCTCGAGATCTTCGAGTCGCCCTGCCAGCATACCACCGCCTTCTATCGGATACGGTGGGCTCGCCTGCGCCCACATCTCGAGCAGCGTATCTCTTGGCGAATCTATCTCGGCGTCAAGTGTTTGGTCAAGTGTTAACAGAGCGATGCCAAGCTGTTCAGCCCCAAGCAAGTAAGCCTTGGTTTGTTGATGAATCAACCCGTTCGACATGCGCTGATAAAAGAGCTGACTGTCTTTCTCGAGACTCACCAAAATCGCCGCACTCAAAGCAAACACCAGCAGCGCGACAATGAGCGCTGCACCACGCTGCTTTGACCATGATCTAGGCACTGGGGACATAGACTCTCACCAAATCACCCAAGTCAGATAATCGCAAACGAATCTCAATCGCGACGGGTAAGCCCTGATAAGGTGTTTCAGCCACCCCCCAATCACGACGCCAACGACTGGTATCCAAGACGCCATCAGAGGGCCGATCTGGCAGAGTGGCCACCTGACCCTCGTCTAGAAAGACCACTTCAAACGCCTCGACCCCGGTCAAAATCGCCACTGCGCCATCACCCGCCACAAGGGGTGCTGTCGGATCTAAACGATAAGCGCGGTCGAGCGCGGTCGAACGCATCCGGTAAAGCGTTGTATCATCGAGATAATAATAAACCCGCTCTAGGTGCCCTCTGGGCGCCATGCCACTATTTGGCCAACCCGAACGAGTCAACCCGACCAACCCTCTGAAGCCATCTCCACCCATCATCGCCGGTTCCTCAAAACCTAACTCATCGCGGATCGGTCGATTGACACTGTATTCGAAGTCTCGACTCATGACGCGCATCGCTCGACTCAGCTCGGTCGACCTAGCCATAGCCGTCTGAGTTTGCTCAGCACTCATCAAAACCGACGATAAACCACTGTAGGCAATGGTGCCGACCACTGCGGTTAGGGCAATCGCGATCAATACCTCAAGCAAGGTAAATCCAGACGCCTTATGGGCCCCCATCAGCGCGACTCCTCACGAAGAAAGAAGACCCGTGTCGCCATAGGCATCTGTCTATCCTCATTCGGAAAAATTTGCATCTCGTAACGAAAGAAGAGGTCGATTTCGGTTTTCTCTTTCGACAAAGTCCAATACCAAGATCGGTCAGCAAGTTGATAGGCGCCACTTTGCTTGCCGTCCAGCACAAATCCTCGTTCAGCCGCCAGCAGTCGCACTTCGGCCCACTTGTTCTCTATAACTTGACCCGCCAACCACTTATCTCGCAGATAGGCCGCGTTATCGACTTGCTGTAAATAAGTGAATACCAGCGCTGGCAAAGCGACTGCCACAATTACCAAGGCGACCATTACCTCTACCAAGGTGAAACCACGGGTGCGCGTTCGCGACCTTCTCATCGATTCACCGGTGTCACGGTGGCGCCACCAAATAGAGTCCAGTCAACCTCCCAACCCTGCAAGCTGGCCTCCGAAGTGTCTGATATCACAACTCTACCAGCGGTCATTTCGCCACTCGGCCACAGGCGAATCGAGGGCCGCCAGTTTGCCACATCCTGAGGCATGGGAACGAGGTCAATACGCTCGCCCTCAACCCAGAGTTCAAGCGAAACACCCTCAGCAATTTCGATCGGGCTGGCCAGTATGGCATCGTTGACAGAGACCCAGCCAGAACGCTCGAATCGCTTAAACGTTAGCTTTGCAGTCAGATCATCTTGCTCTGCAGTCGACAAAAAGACACCGTATTCGTAGCCAGAGTACTGGGCTTCCTCTAGAGCATAATCCAGCAGACTCGCCACTGTGTCGGCCGCATCTTCGGCCATTCGATCGCGCTCCGGTGAGCTCAGGTTGAGCGTCACCAGCGAAGCCAGCATCACAATGACAAACAGGGCGACAAGAATCTCGATTAGGCTGAAGCCGCGTTGCATTGGGTTAACCCTTAACCTTGCGGTTTGATCCAGTTTCCTATGTCCGCATTTTGCTCTTCTCCACCCGACAAGCCGTCTGCGCCCAGAGAATAAATATCAACCTCCCCCTGCTCACCGGGCTGCAAGTAGAGGTAGGGTCGTCCCCATGGATCGCGTGGCACCTCTGATAAATACCCGCCGGGCTTAAAATTTCTGGGTACGGGCTCAAGATTACTAGGGGCCACCAAGGCTTCTAGACCTTGCTCTGTGGTCGGGTAGACATAGTTATCGAGGCGATAAATCTTGAGCGCGGTTTCGATCGAGTTGAAGTCTGCGAACACCTTCTGTACTCGAGCTTCGTCTGCTCGGTTCAACACAGTAGGTGCAACTACGCTGATCAATAAACCCATTATCACCAATACAACGAGTATCTCGATCAACGAAAATCCGTTCTGTTGTGGACTCTGTCTCATGACGCTTGTTACCTCACCATCGAATTTAAATCAAAGATTGGGAGCAGAATAGCAAGCACGATAGTCAACACCATTCCTCCCATGAACACCACCATCAAGGGCTCAAACAGAGCGCTGACAGTACCCATAGTCATTTCCAGTTCGCGTTCCTGATTGACCGCGGAACGCTCCAGCATCTGCTCGAGCTCGCCACTGGTTTCACCGCTGGCCACCATATGTACCATCATCGGTGGAAATCGACCGCTTGCCGCGAGCGCTCGATGCAAACTGCCACCCTCTTCGACCGCTTGCGCAACCGCCTTGGCGTCATCGCGAAGCACTCGATTCGTCAGTACTTGGCCCGCTATGCGCAATCCCTCCAGGAGTGGCACGCCGCTGGCCATCAAGATACTCAAAGTGGATGCGAAGCGAGCCGTATCCATCGCGACCACCACACCCGACACCAAGGGTAAGCGCAATAATATCCGATGCCAACGCAAGCGATTGGCTGACTGAGCCACCCAGTAACGCCAGCCGATAACGGCAACAACAAGCCCTAATAACAGCCACAGTCCCTGCGTTTGCAGAAACTCACTAACCGCAATCAAGCCGACAGTGAGGGGTGGCAGATCTGACTGCGTATGCGCGAAAATACCGACCAACTCTGGGACAACGTAAACCATCAAGGCGACCACCACTAACACCGCAACCGCGAGAAGGATGAGTGGATATATCAAAGCCATCATCAATTTTTGCTGCGTGTATTGGCGCCGCTCGGTGTAATCGGCCAGCTGAATCAAAACCTGGGCCAAAAAACCTGCATGTTCTCCCGCTGCCACCATCGAGCGATACAACTCATCGAATACTTTGGGGTACTCAGCAA
>CBFHJC010000151.1:0-4727 GCA_965656045.1 Aequoribacter sp. | reverse complement strand
GCTCGATTCGGCCGCTTTTCTGCGGTGGCGAGGAAGTGTTCGAGAGGCCCTCGGTGCGCGTAAGCTGAGTTCTTCTAGCCAAGCTTGGGTGGCCCTGAATAGAGTGACGCCTATTCGGCAAAAGCGAGCGGTCTTGGTGGATTTTCAAACGCTAACACCCCTGCAACGAGGCGTGCTAAAGCGATTCTTTGAGGCGCTGGTCGATTGCGACAGCACCTCGCAACAACAACAAGCTCAAGCTATCACTTTATTGGCGTTTCCCGAGGCCAATCAGGCCTTCAATGAGGTCGCCAAACAGATAGCAGCACTGCATCGCGCCGATCCAGAAGCCCGCATTGCACTGGTAGCCCCTCAGTTGCAGCGTGATCGAGAGCAGATTGATTATCACCTTCGCAGTGCCTTCGGGGTGTTAGATGATACTTACACCGCGTTACCTGTTAACTTTTCTGCAGGCGTTGCGGCGGTCGATGTGCCCCTCATCAGCGCGGCAGTTCAGGTTCTAAAGTTACTCAATGGTGATTTATTGCCGAGAGAGCTCATTGCATTGCTCCATTCTCCCTTTTTGACACTCACTGCGAGCCCACAGGAAGCCCGAAGTCTCCGCAAGATTATTGCCTCGTTGTCGCCCCGCCAGCTTTCGCTGGACGATTTAACTGCGATTTGTGAGCTGCTCTCAGCGCGTATGCCGAAGGCTCGCTTTGCTGCCTTTTGGTCTCGGTACGCACGGTTTTCGTTTCAATCGAGGCCATTGTATGAGCATGTCTCTACATGGACTGAGGTGTTAGAAGCCTGCGGGTGGCCAGGATCTCGAGTGATTGATAGCGTAGAGTATCAGGCACAAGCTCTGTGGACCCGACTGCTTAGGGGGATTGTGAGGTGGGATAGAATTGAACCACAGTGGCCTCAAAGAGTGGCGCTGACGCATCTCCAACAAGCGCTCCAACGAACTGTATTTCAGCCCGAGACCCCCACATATTCGGTACAGGTGCTTGGCACACTCGAGGCGAGCGGTCTTTTCTTTGATCATGTCTTCGTACTCGACTGTTCGGTGGAGCGATTTCCAGAGACGGTCTCATTGTCTCCCTATTTGCCGAGGATCATGCAACGTTCGCATCAGCTCCCCCGAACGTGTCCAGACCGCGAATATGAGTTGGCGTCTGAGTTACTCTGGGGATTCACCTATAGGGCTCACTCGGTTACTTTCCTATACGTGGACACCGCAGACGAGCAGAAGGTACAGCCAACGCCCATTCTTGCGAGTTTGGCGCCTCGTCTGCCATCATCATTGGTCCCTGATTCACATGTAGATATCTCTAAACTTTCGTGGGAATCGCTCGATGACACCTATGGAATACCGCTTGCCGTCGATGATAAGCGTCGTCGAGTGGGTAGCTACCATTTGGCGTACCAGGCGCAATGCCCGTTTAAGGGCTACACCAGCCTCCGTCTGAGAGCCGAGCCGTATGAGTCTCTAGTCGACGGACTCTCACCCATGGAGCAAGGAAGCCTGACTCATAAAGCTTTTGAATTCATGTGGTTAAATGCATCATCTCCAAGTGACATTACCACTGAGATGATGGGTCAGGCGGTGGTCCAAGCGCTGAATACACTGTCTTCACAGCGACAACGAGTCTTAGCAGACGTCGCGTTGGTGGCGGAAAAGGAGCGTCTTACAACCATTCTGACGGAATCACTCAATTTTGATTTAAATCGAAGTCCGTTCAGAGTGCTTAGTCACGAAACACCCATGGCGTGGTCAGTTGATGGGATCACAGTAAATATGCGCGTCGATAGAATCGAGTCTCTCGCGGACGGTGCAATCGCCATCGTCGATTACAAAAGCTCAGCTCCGAAGACCGCCAGTTGGTTCGAAGGGAGGTTAGAGCAACCGCAACTTCCGCTCTATTCGCTGGCCATGGGTGAGCGTGTTGGCGCGGCTCTGTTTGCCGAGGCTTCGGTGAATAAGCCCTACGCTCTAAAAGGTGTGGCGCAGCAAGAGGTACACAAAGGTGTAAAAGTGGTCGATGATTGGCCCGACCTCGTGTCTCGATGGGAAGAGGAGGCGGGGATGCTGGCCCGTGAGCTGATCACGGGTTTTGCAGCGGTCACGCCGTCGCACTCTGGCTGTGACTATTGTTCCTACGCCTCGATATGCCGGATTGCGGATGCTTCTGGAGCAGGTGACTCCGATGAGTGATGAACAAATGCGCTCTGCAGCCACGGATCCAATGCGCAGTTTCTGCGTCACTGCGCCTGCTGGCTCAGGAAAAACGAGTCTTCTTATTTTGCGGTTCCTGCGACTCCTGACTCGGGTTGATCAGCCGGAAGCCATCGTCGCTATTACCTTTACTAGAAAGGCTGCAGCCGAGATGAGAGTGAGGATCGGCGAGGCTTTAGAGCTTGCTCGCACGGCTCGACGGGAGTCACTCGAGGCGTATCAGCAAGGGTTGTACGATGCGGCAATGGATGCGCTTGAGCAGAGCGACCGTTGCGGATGGCAGCTAGAGCAGCGTCTGAATCGCCTCAGAATAATGACGATCGACGCGTTCTGCGCAACTTTAACCCTGCAGATGCCAGTATCGAGTCGATTGGGCGGTGCAATTCAGCCGGCAGATGATCCGAGTGAGCTGTACAGAGAAGCGGCTTTAGAGCTGCTGAATACTCGCGACCCAGAGCTTCAAACTCACCTTACGGCCTTGTTAGCCGTTATGGGGAATCGCTGGGAGCAGGCTATCACTTGGCTCTCGTCCCTGATGGCTAAGCGTGAGCAGTGGCAGTTAGCTTTGTTCCCTACTGCGCGAGCGGATGAAGCTCGGCAATTCATGCAGCAAACGTGGGCGGAGATTGCTACCGCAGAAGCAACTACGCTGTGGCAGACCTTTTCACCCTGGATTACTCCTTTGCAAACGATCTTGGCTGAGCTTGGGGCGATAGAGGGGGTTGATTATCCGCCGCTCAATCAATCCCATTTGAGCCTGAAGAGCTGGCAGCGAGTCGAGCAGTTTCTGCGGACCAAGAAGGGACTCTGGCGAAGTGATGTCGATGTGAGACAGGGGTTTGCGCCAAAGAGCGAATTAAAAGCTCTGTGGTCTGAAGTAAGCGTCGCGATCACCACTGAGCTAAGCACCGAGGTCTTTGCTGACTTGGCGCTTATGCCAAGCGCACTTGAAGCAGATCGCTCTTGGGACTTGGTCGTTCACACCGTTGCAATTTTGCCTCATTTGTTGGCCCAATTCTGGCTTGTTTGCCAGCGTCGACAGTCAGTTGATTTCACTCAGATCGCCGCATCGGCTCTGCATGCGCTCGGACCCGATGAAGCGCCCAGTGATCTGGCATTGACTCTTGATTATCAGATCAAACATCTGTTGGTAGATGAGTTTCAAGACACCTCAACGCATCAATATGACCTGGTCAGACGACTGACTAGGGGTTGGATGGAACACAATCACAGTAACCCGTCTGCACCGAACACCTTGTTTTTAGTGGGTGATGCAATGCAGTCAATCTATCGGTTCAGAGGGGCGCAAGTTGATCTTTTTATCAAGGCACAAGAATCCGGATTTAATGGTCTGATACCTGAGCCAGCGGCGCTCAGCAGTAATTTCAGGTCTTGTCGAGAAATCGTAGAGTGGGTGAATACGGTTTTTGCTGACACTGACGCGACTGGGCACGCAAAGCAGAGTAGGGTGCGGGCGAGCATTGCCGCACCACAACAATCCTCTGGTGGTGAGGTCACTATTCGGGGTTTTCACGGCGCCGAGGCTTCTGCCGCAGAATGTGAAGCGGTCGTCACTCAGGTCCAGCATTGGCTTTCGGCGAATTCTACTGACAGCATTGCGATACTGGGGCGCTCGAGAGGCCATTTGCGCCCGATTATCCTCGCCCTCCAATCTTCCGGTATCCGTGTTGGTGCCACTGATATCAGCTCTGTGCTGGATTCGGTCGCCGCTGTCGATATGTGTAACGTGCTGCGTCTCCTCTCGGATCCAACCGACCTTCACGCTGGCTTATCCGTTTTGCGTGCGCCGTGGTGTGGCATTCGATTAGCTGAGTTAACGCAGTTTACGGAGTGGATGGAGCTCCATGAGCAGTATGATTTGATCGAAGGCTTGAGCCATTACTTGTCAACAGCTGAGTGTCCCACTGATTTCGCCCAACAAGCGACCCCTGTGCTGGGTGTTTTGCAACACGCGATTGATAACCGTTATCGCAGAAGCACGCGAGTGTGGTTGGAGACGCTGTGGCAAGGATTACTCGGCCCGATGATCTATTGCGCGAAATCGGATCAGCTCGCGATTGATGCCTTGATAGAGTTGATCGAGGCGTCTCCAGACCTGATAGACTCTGCCGAAACACTCGAAGCGCGCTTGTCGTCTCATCGGATGAGTCACTCAGGAGACGCTCAAGTCGAGATTATGACCATGCATAAGTCAAAAGGCTTAGAGTTCGATCGGGTCATATTGGTACAAGCGGCTCGTGGTACTCGAACGGAAAGTCGACCCTTATTTGCTTGGGGCGAAGTGAACTCCCGCTCGAATTATGGCTTTCTGATAGGATGCACCAAGAATGAGCCCGAAGAGGCTCCCGGCATCGGTAATTGGCTGCATCGCCGCAACAAGATGCTCGATTTAGAGGAATCGAAACGCTTGCTCTATGTCGCAGCGACCCGAGCGAAGCGCTCCTTAGTTATCACCGCCAGCTTCTCCACACCCGCGAATGACGAGACG
>CBFHJC010000150.1:0-4794 GCA_965656045.1 Aequoribacter sp. | reverse complement strand
GAGGATTGGACTGATTCAAACAAGCTGATCCCGAGCCCTTCAACTTTGAAAGAGCCGGCGCAGTCGAGTGCGGGTTCGAGTTCAATGTATCGTTGCAATTCGCTCGCCGAGAGATCTCTGAATACCACCTCAGTGGCGACCAAGCTCACGTATTCCAACTGCTTAGAGCGATGTTTCAAGCAAACCGCAGTATAAAACGTGGCCTGATGGTTGGAGCAGAGCTTGAGCTGATCGAGGGCGTTTTCAGTGGTGTGCGGTTTACCCATCAGATGGCCCTGACAAACAAGCACTTGATCTGATCCAATTACCCACTGGCTTGGCGGCGCCAAAGGACTGCTCGCTTTGGCAATGGCCAATCGTCGAGCCAGATCTGTCGGTGCTTCACCGGGCAGTGCGGTCTCGTCGACGCCCGGGTCAATGACATCAAATGGAAGTTTCAAGCGTGCGAGTAAGGCCGAGCGATAACGCGAAGTAGACGCGAGGGTTAATTTTTGTGGGCTTCTGGTGTCTAGTTGTGTGTTTTCCTTTGACAAAACGTGGGTGTCTCCCTATTATGCGCGCCCTATGAAACAGGGTATCTTGCCTAAACGTTTCGATGTGCGCAAAGCCTGTGTACGTGAGTTAGAGCTGAGCGGCATGGTCGCGATAGACAACTTACCTAGAATGCTGAGTGTCGTCGACAGCGACCTTACCACGGTCACTGCGAATTTTCGCTTTGGTCGTGATGAAGAGCGCCGGTATGTTATAGTGGTGAGCGTTGACGCCCAAGTCGGACTGGTTTGTGAGCGGTGCCTCGGGCCTTTGGAAGTGCCTTTGAAGACCCGCAGCGATCTGATGCTCTGCAGCACCGAAGCTCAGGCGCAGCAGTGTCCGTCACGGTATGAACCGGTGATTGTCGAAGACGAGGCTATGGATCTATACGACGTAATTGAAGAGGAGCTGTTATTGGCCCTCCCAGTTGCGCCAAAGCACGACCACGCTTGCGTGGAGCTTCCCGGCCAATCGCAGGCCGAGATCGAAGCAGAAGATAGGAAGCCAAATCCATTTGAGGTGCTGGCGAGATTAACAGACGACTCTTCAGAGTCGTAACACAGTAGGGTGTAACTATGGCTGTTCAGAAGAGTAAAAAGACGCGTTCGCGCCGTGGCATGCGTCGTTCACATGATGCGTTGTCGGGTCCAACTCTGAGTATCGACGAGACCTCAGGAGAAACGCACCGTCGTCACCACATCACTGCCGACGGTTTCTACAAGGGCCGAAAGGTCATTGAAACATCAGACGACTAAGGCTAGTTGGTGGTTCGATAATTTGAACCACCCTCGTTTTTTAGTGACCGTACTATGTTAGACGACAGCTCCTCTAGACTCGCGTTTGTTTTCCCGGGTCAGGGATCTCAGTCTCCTGGAATGCTAGCCGATTACTTCGAGCATTCTGCGATCTTCAGGCAGTGCTTCGAAGAGGCTTCCGAGGCGCTCGGTTTTGATTTGTGGGCGCTAGTAGCATCTGGTGACCAACACATTCTCAGTCTTACAGCGAACACGCAGCCTGTTTTACTGACTGCGAGTGTCGCGATTTATCGAGTCTTTGAGAACATCACCCCTGTTCGTCCCAGTTTCTTGGCTGGGCACAGTCTAGGCGAATTTTCAGCCCTTACCGCCGCCCACACGTTTACCTTAATAGACGCGGTGCGCCTGGTTCGTAAGCGCGGTGAGCTAATGCAGGCCGCGGTTCCCGAAGGTGTAGGCGCCATGGCTGCTGTGATCGGACTTGATGACGACAGCATTTCAAACCTATGTCAGGAAGTGTCAGCCTCTGCAGGCGGGGTCGTTGAAGCGGTTAATTTCAATGCACCGGGTCAGGTAGTTATTGCTGGCATTAAAGAAGCAGTTTCTGCTGCCTCTGAGGCTTTGAAGCAGGCGGGTGCCAAACGAGTGCTGCCATTGCCTGTCTCAGCGCCGTTCCATACCTCTTTGATGCAACCGGCTGCCGAGGCACTGCGTGTCGCTTTGGAGGGAATTGCGCTTCAAATGCCATCGATCCCAGTCATCCATAACGTCACAGCTGCAGCAGCGAGCGAGTCTAACGACATCCTCAATTTACTCGTTACCCAGCTATACAGCCCCGTACGTTGGACACAGTGTGTGAATGCGATGGCAGCCGCGGGCGTACTAACAACAGTTGAGTGCGGTCCCGGAAAGGTACTGTCGGGATTAACAAAACGCATTAATTCCTCACTCGATAGCGAGTCACTGAGTACCTTTGATGGCTTGCTGCGCTATACAGAGTCACTTGAGGTTAACTTATGAGCGAAGCCAAAGTTGCGCTAGTCACGGGAGCCTCTCGCGGGATTGGTCAAGCGATTGCAGATGGATTAGCCGCTATGGGCTGTATTGTCGTCGGTACGGCGACGACTCAGGCCGGCGCAAAATCGATTAATGATCGGCTAACAGGTTTCGGTGGCGCTGGATTGATTCTTGATGTGGCGTCGCAAGAGAGCGTGGATCAGTGTTTAGCGGAGCTCAAAGAGCGCTTTGGCTTACCTACAATCGTAGTCAATAATGCTGGCATCACTGCAGATAATTTATTAATGCGGATGAAAGATGACGAGTGGTTCGGGGTTATTGATACGAACCTGAATGCGCTTTATCGCGTGTGTAAAAGCGCCGTGAAGGGTATGACGAAAGCCAAGTGGGGCCGCATCATCAACGTGTCTTCCGTTGTAGGGCGTATGGGTAATGCCGGGCAAGCTAACTACGCCGCGAGTAAGGCGGGGGTCGAGGGATTTACGCGTGCATTGGCCAAAGAGCTGGGTTCTCGCAACATTACCGTGAATGCGATCGCGCCAGGTTTTATAGAAACAGATATGACAGAATCGCTTGACCAAGACTTACGCAGTACCTTGGCACAGCAGATTCCTTTGGGTCGTTTAGGGAGTGCGAGCGAGGTTGCCGCGCTAGTCTGTTTCCTAGCGAGCGACAGCGCCGCGTACATTACGGGAGAAACGATTCAGGTTAACGGTGGCATGTATATGGGCTGAGCCCAGAAAAAAATGTTACCCGCAAAGGTAAAACAAGGTAAAATCGCCGTTCAGTCGGCGGTATGACATCAAAGTCGAAACTCAGGAGTGGTGAAATATCATGAGCAGCATTGAAGAACGTGTAAAGAAAATAGTCGCCGAGCAGCTTGGCGTGAAAGAAGACGAAGTTTCTAACGAAGCGTCATTCGTAGAAGACCTCGGCGCTGATTCGCTCGACACAGTCGAATTAGTGATGGCTCTTGAAGAAGAGTTCGAAACAGAAATTCCTGATGAGGAAGCCGAAAAAATAACCACAGTTCAGTTGGCCATTGATTACATCAATACCAACCTCAGCTAAACCAAGCTTGCTGTGAAAAGAAGCCGTAGCTCGTGAGCACGGCTTTTTTTATGCCTGCTCAGGCGATAGACTAGGGCGAGTTAACTGGAGAGATTCAATGAAAGGTCGTCGTGTTGTAATCACGGGGATGGGCATGGTGAGTCCACTTGGCCATACCGTCGAACAGACATGGGCAGCAATTTTGGCAGGCCAAAGCGGCGTTCGCCCAATCGATTTCTTTGATGCCACCCCTTTTTCCACTCGTTTTAGTGCCAGCGTTCAAAACTTGGATGTCGATGCTTACTTGCCGCCAAAAGAATCCCGCAAAATGGATGTGTTTGTGCAATACGGCATGGTGGCTGGTATACAAGCCTTTGAAGACAGCGGTTTTGTAGTGACCGAAGAGAACGCGCCGCGAGTTGGCTGTGCTATCGGGTCTGGTATCGGTGGGATCGGGGAGATTGAAAAAAACTCTTTGCTGGTAGCCGAACGTGGCCCGCGCAAAATCAGCCCATTTTTTGTGCCCGGATCTATCATTAATATGATCGGCGGCAACTTGTCTGTTAAGTACAATTTGCAAGGTCCCAATATCGCCATCGTCACTGCATGCACCACTGGTACGCACAATATTGGCATGGGCGCACGTATGATCAGTATGGGAGATGCCGACGCAATGCTTGTCGGCGGCGCCGAGATGGCGACCACAAAGGTCGGTCTGGGCGGATTCGCGGCCGCCAGAGCTCTCTCAACCCGTAACGAAGAACCTACCCGAGCCTCTCGTCCTTGGGATTCTGATCGTGACGGATTTGTGCTCGGTGATGGTGCCGGCGTGATGATGCTCGAAGAGTACGACAGTGCTGTTGCTCGGGGAGCAAAAATCTATGGTGAGATCGTCGGGTTTGGAATGTCTGGCGATGCCTATCATATGACTTTGCCACCCGACGATGGACGCGGTGCGGCAGCGAGTATGTTCAATGCTCTGCGAGACGCTGACCTAATGGCGTCGGAAGTTGGCTACATTAACGCTCATGGCACAGCAACGCCGGCCGGCGATGTCGCTGAAACGCACGCTATAAAGACGGTGATGGGCGCTCATGCCAGTCAAGTTGCTGTGAGTTCAACCAAGTCAATGATTGGACATTTGTTAGGTGCGGCAGGGGCGGTTGAAGCCATCTTCTCGGTACTGGCATTGCGGGACCAGGTCGCGCCACCAACGATTAATCTAGATAACCCTGGTGAAGGCTGCGACCTCAACTACGTTCCGCATCAAGCGCAAGCCAGAACGCTGCGGTACTCGATGTCTAACTCGTTCGGATTTGGTGGAACCAACGGCACTCTGGTATTCGGCAAGGTCGATTGATGCTGTCTACCCATTGGGTTGTGCTTTACACATCTCAATGCGAACTGCCCCCCCTGGCAGATCGAGCGGATCGTTTCGGAG
>CBFHJC010000149.1:0-4920 GCA_965656045.1 Aequoribacter sp. | reverse complement strand
CAGCAGTCTGAAGAAGGCTTGTCCAATGGAGCACGCATGTTCTTGAATCGATTGCGTAAGAATCGCAAGCGGTTACGGGCGTGGCGTGAGCGCGAGGGCGTGGACTGCTATCGGTTATATGATGCAGATATGCCCGAGTATGCGGTTGCTGTGGATGACTACCAAGGTCGGTTACATGTCGCTGAATACCAGGCCCCAAAACAGATCGATGAAGCGGATGCACAGCGACGACTCGATGAAGTGGTGCAGGCGCTTTGTGTTGAGTTCAAGGTCGAAGCCAGTGCCATAGCCATCAAGCAGCGGCGGAGACAGCGTGGCGACGCTCAGTACCAGAAACAGGGCAATACGGGGCAAAAGTTTCGCGTGAAAGAGGGGCAGGCTGATGTATTGGTTAATTTGCATGATTATTTAGATACCGGTTTATTTCTCGATCATCGGCCACTGCGCGTCCGGTTGTTTGAGGAGTGTCAGGGTAAGCGATTCCTGAATCTATTCTGCTATACCGGCGTGGCAAGTATCCATGCGGCACTTGGCGGCGCGCGCAAGACCGTGAGCGTCGATTTATCGAATACCTATCTGAATTGGTACCGCGAAAATTTAGTGTTAAACGGCTTGTCGGAAACCACTCATAAGGTGATTCGGGCAGATGTTTTGAGCTGGTTAAATGAAACCCCCGAGAGTTTTGATGTCATTTTGCTCGATCCGCCCTCGTTTTCGAACTCAAAGAAAACCGAGGAAAGTTTTGATGTACAGAGGGATCAGGTGCCGTTGGTAGACGCTGCGATGGCGCGCTTAGACCCCAAGGGCACGCTTTATTTCTCGAACAATCGCCGGGGTTTTAAGTTAGCTACAGAGTTGACTGAGCGCTACCAGTGCCGCGACATGACGCATCAAACTTTAGATCCTGATTTTGAGCGCAATCCCAAAATCCATCAGTGTTGGGCTATTACCCAGCTCGGGAAGCGCGGCTGATGTTGGCAATCGTTTACCATTCGCAGTCCGGACGATGCGCACAGCTGGCTCAAGCAGCCGCTGAAGGCGCTCAGAAACGAGCCGAAGTCAACGTTTATAGAGCAGTCGATGCTGATACTGAAGTTTGGCTGCAACACAAAGGTGTGCTGCTGATTGCAGCAGAAAATAGCGCCGCTTTGGCCGGCGATTTTAAGGCTTTTCTTGATCGCACCTTGTATCCCTTTCACCGGACCGGTGGGGTGGTGCCCGCAGCCTTGTTGATCAATGCAGGTAATGACGGCTCTGGTGCAGTGCAACAATTTGAGCGAATTGCTCGCGGATTTCCACTCCGTTTGATGATTCCCAGCACCATTATTGTGGGTCCTATTGGCGCTGCTGAGCGAGGTCGCGCCCATGAGTGGGGCGAGGGTTTGGCAGAGGGTGTGAGTTTAGGAATTTTTTAAAAAAATTTGTGATAACCCTGTCGGGTTAATTGAGAAAAATCGATTGAGCGCATAGACTTGCGCGCTGCATTAAATAGCGAGGTGACACATTATGGCTGGAAAAACGCTCTACGATAAGTTGTGGGATAGCCACGTAGTTGAGATGCGCGACGACGGCACCGGCTTGATCTACATCGACCGGCACCTGATTCACGAGGTCACCTCTCCTCAGGCATTCGAGGGCTTGCGCCTTGCGGGTCGTGGCTTATGGCGTCGCGATGCCAACCTAGCGGTTCCAGATCACAATGTACCGACCGGATCGCAAGAGCGGGCGGGCGGGGTCAGCGGTATCCTTGATCCGGTATCAAGACTTCAAGTTCAAACACTGGATGACAATTGCGCGTCTTTCGATGTGGTAGAGATTCCAATTAATGATGTCCGTCAAGGCATTGTGCATGTCGTTGGTCCTGAGTCAGGCGCTACTCTGCCGGGCATGACCGTTGTTTGTGGCGATTCGCATACCTCAACCCATGGCGCGTTAGGAGCTTTAGCACATGGTATTGGTACGTCTGAGGTAGAGCACGTTCTGGCCACGCAGTGTTTGATACAACGTAAGATGAAAAATCTTAGGGTTAGGGTCGACGGGCGGCTACAGGTGGGCGTGACTGCTAAAGATCTGGCACTGGCCATTATTGGCCGCATTGGTACCGCTGGAGGCACTGGCTACGCGATTGAATTCGCTGGAGAAGCGGTTGAGCACTTATCGATGGAAGGTCGCATGACGCTGTGCAATATGTCGATTGAGGCGGGTGCCCGAATGGGGATGATCGGCGTTGATGATAAAACCATCAACTATGTTGCTGGCCGCGATTATGCACCCAAAGGCGCGTTGTGGGACGCAGCTGTCGCCTACTGGCGAACTTTGCACTCAGACGCGGATGCCGTGTTTGACCGCGAGGTTGTGTTGCAAGCGGCTGAGATCAAACCCCAGGTGACGTGGGGAACCTCGCCAGAAATGGTGTTGCCCATTGATGCGAATGTCCCGACGCTCGAAGAACAATCGGATGAAATTGCGCGAAGCAGTCTCAAACGAGCGCTCGAATACATGGGTTTGACGGGAGGTCAGGCGATTACCGATATTCAGCTCGACAGGGTATTTATTGGCTCGTGCACGAATTCAAGAATTGAAGATATCCGTGAAGCGGCTGCAGTCGCTAAAGGGCGTAAGGTCGCGGGCTCCGTTAAGCAAGCGATGGTGGTTCCGGGCTCTGGCTTGGTAAAACAGCAAGCGGAGCAAGAGGGTTTGCACACAATTTTATTAGAGGCTGGATTTGAGTGGCGAGAGCCGGGTTGCTCTATGTGTTTGGCGATGAACGCCGATAAACTGGGCCACGGTGAACACTGCGCCAGTACGTCCAATCGAAATTTTGAGGGCCGACAGGGCATTGGTGGGCGCACCCATTTGGTCAGTCCGGGAATGGCTGCAGCTGCGGCGATCGCCGGGCGTTTTGTGGATGTGCGTGCACTGGCAGGAGACACACTATGATTCCTTTTGCTGAATTATCCGGACTCGTTGCACCTATGGATCGTGCCAACGTGGATACCGATGTGATCATTCCAAAACAGTTTTTAAAGTCGATCAGGCGTTCAGGTTTTGGCCCCAATTTATTTGACGAGCTGCGGTATTTAGATGAGGGACAGCCGGATTCGGATAACAGCCGTAGGCCTTTGAATCCAGACTTTCCTCTTAACCAAGCGCGCTATGTGGGTGCTGAAATACTTTTAACTCGAGCGAATTTTGGGTGTGGATCGTCGCGTGAACATGCGCCGTGGGCACTGGCTGATTATGGATTTAGGGCCATTATAGCCCCGAGTTTTGCCGATATATTCCATAGTAATTGCTTTAAAAATGGAATATTACCCATTGTTTTAGAAGAGAAAATTGTTTCAAAATTGTTTGGCGAGCTGTATGCGAGCGAGGGTTATACTCTTACCGTCGAATTGGCGGAGCAGCGAGTTATTACACCCAGTGGCGAGGTTCTCTCGTTCGAAGTGGATTCATTTCGTAAGCGCTGTTTACTCGAAGGTCTCGACGATATTGGCTTAACCCTAAAGCAAGCAGATGCAATCCGGCAGTTTGAGTCTCAGTGGCGGCAAAAATCGCCCTGGTTATTTGACGTGATCGAGTAGGAGTTGGAATTGGCTTATCAAGTACTTATCTTGCCGGGCGATGGCATTGGTCCAGAAGTCGTCGGTGAGGCGCGTCGGATTATGACGCAGATAAACTCGGCACTGATGATCGACATGGATATTAGTGAAGGCTTGCTCGGTGGCGCGGCGATTGATGCGACAGGAGTACCATACCCGGACGATACGGCTGCTGCTGCGAAAGCAGCCGATGCTATTTTGCTTGGGGCTGTGGGCGGTCCCAAATGGGATTCACTCGAGCCAGCATTGCGACCAGAGCGGGGTCTGTTAGCCATTCGCGCCGATCTTGGCTTGTTTGGCAACTTGCGACCCGCAATTCTGTATCCACAGCTCGCCCAAGCCTCTAGCTTAAAGCCCGATCTTGTGGCGGGTCTAGATTTGCTGATTGTCCGTGAGCTAACCGGCGGTATTTACTTTGGCCAACCTCGCGGCTTTGATACGACAGCTGAGGGCGAGAGGCGCGGGTACAATACCGATGTGTACAGCGAGAGTGAGATTCGCCGAGTTGCACATCTCGCTTTTACACTGGCACTTAAACGAGGCAAGCGCGTTTGCTCGGTCGATAAAGCGAATGTGCTCGAGGTCACGATGCTGTGGCGGGAGATCCTGATTGAAGTCGCTCGCGAGTATCCCGAGGTCGAGTTGAGCCACATGTATGTAGACAATGCTGCAATGCAGTTGATTCGTGCGCCCAAGCAGTTTGACGTTATGGTGACCGGTAACTTGTTTGGCGACATTTTGTCGGACGCAGCGGCGATGCTGACCGGGTCGATAGGGATGTTGCCGTCTGCTTCTCTGGACCAGGATGGACGCGGTTTATACGAGCCCTGTCATGGCTCTGCCCCAGATATCGCGGGCCAGGGAGTCGCTAATCCACTGGCCACAATTCTGTCTGCAGCCATGATGTATCGCTACAGCTTAGATCAACCGAAGGCCGCGGATCTAATAGAAAAGGCTGTAGGCATTGTGCTTGATCAGGGCTTTCGCACCGGAGATATCGCGTCAGAGAATGATCTCGTCCGATCCACGCAAGAGATGGGCAGTGCGGTTTCTGAGGCATTGGCTTCACTTATTTTACAAAAGGACTGAACAGTATGAGTCGGGAAGTTAATGTGGCGGTCGTTGGTGCGACTGGAGCTGTTGGGGAAGCGATGATCGAAATTCTCGAGCAGCGCAATTTCCCAGTGAAGCAGTTGTTTGCTCTCGCGAGCTCGCGGTCTGCGGGCAAGACGATTCGCTTTAAGGGTCAGAACGTGAAGGTGACCGACTTAGCTGAGTTTGATTTTTCTCAGGTAGAGATTGGTCTGTTCTCTGCGGG
>CBFHJC010000148.1:0-4963 GCA_965656045.1 Aequoribacter sp. | reverse complement strand
GCCGATATCGAGGCTCTTCAGACCGCGTCTAACAATCATAATAAGGCTTTAACCGCACTGGTCTCAGCCGATAAAAAAGCGCTTGATGAGCGCACTCAGAATGCAGCAATCGTTGATACTCTCCGCAGTGATATGGCGGCACTTAAGGTTTTGGCCAACGATCTCGAGCGCTTGGCAAACAGCGCATCAAGCCATCAAGCGTCGCTCGAGCGCACCGCCGATAATCTCAATAAATTGACCCTTCAGTTTTCCGCCCTGTCTAAGCGAGTGGAGGGCAACGAGGAATGGATTGGGTCAATCAACGCATTTAGGCGTCAAATCAATGCTACTGTGAGCGATCTTCAGGTAGCCATCAGACAACTTGAGACGCCCGCCACTGGACCTTAAATCGGAGAACCTATGACCGTCATTCGCCAAGACGATGTGATCGACAGCATTGCAGATGCCCTGCAGTTCATCTCGTATTACCACCCGAAAGATTTTGTTACCGCTGTTCACGAGGCCTATCAGCACGAACTTAACCCAGCGGCGAAAGACGCTATGGCACAAATTCTGATTAATTCGCGAATGTGTGCGCAGGGCAAAAGACCCATTTGCCAAGACACAGGCATCGTTACCGTATTTTTAAAAATCGGTATGCAAGTAGTTTGGGATGCGACCATGTCGGTCAGCGATATGGTGAATGAGGGCGTCCGTCGAGCTTATTTGCACCCAGACAACGTTTTACGCGCTTCGATACTTGAAGACCCCGCTGGTGCTCGCCGCAATACCAAAGACAATACGCCTGCTGTAATTCACATGGAGGTGGTACCTGGTAATACGGTTGATGTGCAGATTGCGGCCAAAGGCGGCGGTTCCGAGAATAAGGCGAAGCTCGTGATGCTGAATCCGTCTGACAGCATTGTCGACTGGGTAGTCAAAACGGTACCTACCATGGGTGCGGGATGGTGTCCCCCCGGCATGTTAGGGATCGGCATTGGTGGCACCGCTGAGAAAGCGGCCGTATTAGCGAAAGAAGCGCTGATGGAGCCGATCGATATCCATGAGTTGCGTAAACGAGGACCCTCGAACCGCGCGGAAGAACTTCGGCTGGAAATTATGGATGCGGTTAATAGGCTTGGTATTGGCGCACAAGGTTTAGGGGGTTTGACCACAGTACTTGATGTAAAAGTGCGAGATTATCCAACGCATGCGGCATCGTTGCCGGTGGCCATGATTCCCAATTGTGCGGCGACGCGGCACGCACACTTTGTGCTTGACGGCTCTGGGCCATCACTGCAAGTGGCTCCTGATTTAAATGATTGGCCCGAGATCACTTGGGATGTCGGTGCCTCTGTGAAGCGAGTGAATTTAGATACCATTACCCGTGACGAGGCTAGCACGTGGAAGCCGGGTGATACGCTGCTCTTATCTGGCAAAATGCTGACTGGGCGCGATGCTGCGCATAAAAAGATGAAAGAACTGATTGAGAGTGGGCAGGGTTTGCCACCCGAGATTGATCTTAAAGGTCGCTTTATTTATTACGTGGGTCCGGTTGATCCAGTTAGAGATGAAATTGTGGGTCCAGCAGGCCCAACGACAGCAACGAGAATGGATAAATTTACCGATTTCATCCTCGAGCAGACGGGTTTGCTGGGTATGATCGGCAAAGCTGAACGCGGTCCGATCGGAATAGACGCTATCAAGAAGCATCGTGCGGTTTATTTGATGGCGGTCGGTGGCGCTGCCTACTTAGTGTCTAAGGCGATCACATCAGCTCGAGTGGTGGCATTCGAGGAACTCGGTATGGAAGCCATTTATGAATTTGAAGTGAAAGATATGCCGGTAAGCGTCGCGGTCGATGTGAATGGCGTATCAATTCACGAGATCGGTCCCAGAGAGTGGCGTGCAAAAATCGAAGAACAGGCATTAGAACTTGTCTGAGACTTTTTATTGGCACGATTATGAAACCTTTGGGGTAAGCCCCTCGCGTGACCGCCCGTGCCAATTTGCGGGTTTAAGGACAGATGCCAATTTGGTACCTGTTGGCGATCCCACTGTTCTTTACTGTCGTCCGACGCCCGACTATCTTCCGAGTCCTATGGCGTGTTTAGTGACGGGTATTACGCCGCAAGAGGCGCTCCAAAAGGGTTTGACTGAGCGAGAGTTCATTGCCAGCATTCACGCTGAACTGGCGCACCCGCGAACCTGTGGCGTGGGCTACAACTCATTGAGATTCGACGACGAAGTCACGCGCTACACGCTTTACCGGAATTTCTATGATCCCTACGCACGAGAGTACCAAGAGGGTAATTCGCGGTGGGATCTGATCGATATGGTGCGGGCGTGTTATGCGCTGCGGCCTGAGGGCATTGAGTGGCCAATGACGCCAGAAGGTCAGGTCAGCGTCAAGCTCGAGGCGCTGACAGCAGCCAATGCGATAGAGCATTCTGGAGCACACGACGCCTTGGTCGATGTCAAAGCGACCATTGAGCTCGCAAGACTGATTCGAAGTGCGCAACCAAAACTCTATGAGTACGCTTTGGCCCAGCGTGATAAGCACCGAGTATTGCAGCAGTTAGCGCTTGGCGAATGGCGCCCAGTGCTTCATGTATCGGGTATGTTTGGAGCCAAACATGCCAATTTAGGCTTGGTTGTTCCGGTGTTACAGCACCCAAGAAATAAGAATGAAGTTATCGCTCTTGATTTAAGTCAGTCGCCTCAAGAATTACTGCGGTATTCAGCCGATGAGCTAAGAGCTCGGCTGTATGCGCGCTCTGAAGATCTAGAGGGTGCAAGGCCTGCGTTAAAATCTATTCATATCAATCGGTCGCCGCTGACGATGCCAGCAAAAATGCTGACCCCAGAGGTGGCCGCGAGAGCTCAGCTAGATCTGGTGGGGCTGCGGGATCACCTAAAACAGTTGCAGGCTCTGGTAAAAGCCGATGCCAATAAGATTTTAGCGCTGGTAAAAGGTGTTTACGATGTGGCTCGGGAGCCGCACAGCACTGATCCAGAATGGGATTTGTACGGTGGTTTTTTTGGTGAGAGCGATCGTCAGCTCATGGATCGCGTAAGAGCAAGTACCGGTGCGTCACTGGCGAAGCAGAGTTTTCCATTTGAAGATCCGCGTCTACCTGATTTACTGTTCCGCTATCGGGCGCGTAATTTTCCGGAATCATTGGGATCAGAAGAGCGTTCGCACTGGCAGGAATACTGCTTCGAGCGTATCACCAGAGACGATTTAGGCGTATTACATCTCGAGCGTCTGCTGGAAGAGATTGCGGTGATTCGGGAGGTTTCTGCAGATGATCCACAGGCAATGAAGCTCATGGATTCACTGGAGGCGTATACTGACACCTTGCTGGCACAAGAGTATTAGACCAATTATTTAAGGAGGCGCTGTGAATTTTGCGGGAAGTCATATTTTGTCGGTGTCTCAGTTTGAGCGTGAAGACGTTGAGTATTTGTTTTCAATCGCTGATCAAATGCGTCCTTTTGCTCAGCGTGAGCGTATGACGAAAGCCTTAGATGGCGCCATTTTGGGATCGATGTTTTTCGAAGCGTCGACGCGAACTCGGGTGAGTTTTGGGAGTGCCTTCAATCTGCTGGGTGGTGAGGTTCGCGAGACCACCGGATTTGAGCACAGCGCGATTGCGAAGGGTGAGTCCCTGTACGATACCGCTCGGGTACTCAGTGGGTACAGTGACGTTATCGTGATGCGGCACCCAGATTCAGGATCGGTCGCAGAATTTGCCGCTGCCAGCCGAGTGCCGGTTATCAATGGTGGTGACGGGGCTAATGAGCACCCTAGCCAAGCGTTATTAGATCTCTACACCATTAAAAAGGAGCGGGCAGCGCAAGGTGGCTTGGTCGATGGTCTCAAGATTGCTTTGGTGGGCGACTTAAAATATGGCCGAACGGTTCACTCACTCTGTCAACTCCTCTCGGTCTATCAGAAGCTCGAGATCACCCTGGTGTCACCGCTTGAGCTCCGCATGCCAGAGGCTATTATCGAGCTGTTGAGAGGGGCGGGGCACTCGGTCACCGAATCCAGTCAACTCGAATCATCAATTAGGCAGGTTGATATTGTCTACTCTACTCGGATTCAAGAGGAGCGATTTAGCTCTCAGCAGGAAGCCGATCTGTACCGCGGTAAATTCCGTCTGAATCAAGCAGTCTATACCGAGCATTGTCAGCCCAACACGGTCATTATGCATCCTTTGCCACGTGATTCTCGCGAGCACGCCCGGGAGCTTGATGTCGATTTGAACGACAATCCGAATTTGGCCATCTTCCGACAAACCGACAACGGCGTGCTGGTCCGAATGGCTCTGTTTGCTTTGATTCTCGATGTCGTCGATCGAGTCGAAACTGAATCTCGCCCAGTACACTGGTTTACGGATCGGCGGTTCTAATGAAGCTTGAGCTCGCGTTCCAAAATCAAGACGTCGAAGTCTTGCAGGACCGGCGAGTTTTTGACGGCCATTTCAAGCTTCGTCAACTGAGCCTCCGACATCGCTTGTTTAAAGGCGGGTGGAGTCCAGTTGTTCAACGTGAACTGTTTGATCGTGGGGACGCGATCGCCGTTCTTCCGATTGATATGGAGCGGGAAGAGCTGATATTGATCGAGCAATTTCGGCCGGGCGCTTTGTATCGTGGAAGTAGTCCATGGATGCTCGAACTGATAGCCGGTGTGATCGAAGACGGTGAAGATGACTGCGCGGTTGCGCATCGAGAAGCTGAAGAAGAAGCGCAATGTCGAATGGATGAATTGCAACTCATAGCCACCTTTTTTCCAAGTGCCGGGGCGTGCAGCGAGCAGATTCGTTGTTTTGTGGGACGTGTCGTCAGCGCCCCAGAGGCGGGTTTATTTGGTCTTGATTCTGAGCATGAAGATATCCGCTTGCGGAGAGTCGCTATTGATCAAGCCTTTGAGTGGTTGAAGTCTAATCAAATTAATAACGGACATACCCTCATTGCG
>CBFHJC010000147.1:0-5011 GCA_965656045.1 Aequoribacter sp. | reverse complement strand
GATGTCGCACACCAGGCGCAATAGCAAATAACAACACGCCTCTGACGGGAACGAGTTACGCTCTAGCGATCGTCTGATGTCCGCATACTCATATCACCGAGCGGCTTATCCTTATCTTCTTGCGATCGCCTTGCCTCAGCAACTCTGAGGTTCTTGCGTTTCTCTCTGAAGAAGCTGATGACCCACAATAACAAGCTCAACAAGAGTACTGTCGCAACCGTCGGAATAAGCCACTCAGGTAGACCAGTTTGAGCACTTGGTTCGACCGTCTTGGTGACCACTTTTGGCGCTTGCGCCGGAACCTGAACATCGACATACATGGGTAGCTCACGAACCAGTTCACCCGCTGAGACTCGCGCTGTAATGACATGAATCCCAGGCACATTAAACGCTGGAATCGCGATTCGATACTCTCCTGAAGGTGGGGAAGGATAACGTTCGGACACGTCAATGACTTCAGTAAACCCACCGGGACCAGCAAGATCAATGACCACCTCGAACACCGAGAGCAGCGCCGGATCGCGAATAATGCCCTCGCTATCGACTAACCGCAGTCCCAACTCGGCGGGCTGATCCAGCGGGATCGAGTTGGGCAGAGGATCAACATCAATGCTCAAATTTGAAATCACGGTAATCCTATTTTGATCGCTACTCGGAGCGACCAAACGCCAGCGACCCGACATTGGCGAGTCAACGGTCACCAGCGAAAACTTCTCGTTCGTAAACCAACGAATCGATGGGTCTTTATCTTGCGGCGCAAGCGTTTCGAGAGTGGGGCTCACCAAAGCAACCTCGGCACGCTCCTCCCCCTCTGAAAAAATGAGTGCCGTAAACTGCGACACGCCATCATCAATTAAGAACTCTCCACCTTCGATCGGAACCCGGGCTGTAGGGGCAACCATTTCCAGCGCCTGCAGAAAGACTCGCGTCAGTAAATCAGCAGTCTCTGCTTTTTCTGCCAAGCCTCTAGTGACTTCCGCTAAACGGCGTAAAAAAGCCCAATCCGCATCGTTCGATAATGCGATCGTATGCACTGGAACCCCAGTTTCACCTAAGAGTGGCGCCTGCTGCTCTAACATTTGTCGAGCGGCATTCGAATTGGCAATCGCCGAGCTTGAAATATCTACCTTGCCGTCGGTCAGCAGCACAATACTGGTTCTAAAATCGGGATCTAACCGATCTATATCGTAGAGTGCGGCGTCTACCGCAGCTGGAATATTAGTCCGTTGACCCGAGTTATCGATCGCGCGAACTGACTCAATGGCTCGTTTGCGCCACGCCTCGTCAATCACCATATGAGGCATAAGCGTTCTTACCCCATCACCGGAAAGCCAGACCCCTGCCTTTGAGCCCGGGGGGAGCAGCTGGACTATCAGCTCTAGCGCAGGGGCACGCAGATTAGTGGGGTCTGATTGCTTCATACTCCCCGAGATATCAATCAGAATCCTCACATCTGGCCGACCCACTATCGGCTGTTGAGCCTCAGCAATGGGGTTGCTCGCCAGCAACAGCACGACGAGTATTACCAATATAAAGTTCTGTGAAGTCATACCGAGCTCTCCTGAGATCGCTTCCTGCGCCGAGCAAAGTATGTGAGGGCACCCTGAATCACCGCGACCAAAGTCGCCGCAGTCAATGTCGCCATCAATGGCCTAATGGCGTGCATTGCGCTGGGCAAATCGTGCAGTGCCAGTTGAAAGATTGCCACAATAATCGCAGGCGCAAACGTCTCTGCAGAGGACGTGGCGTAAGCCGGTGTAAGCAAAAGTGCAGCGCCCCACCAACAGAGCAAACCAACCCAAAAGCGCCCTAGACCAAGCGCTCGAAGCCATCCTCTCATCCAGATCAGTGCCACGATCGCTGCTATCGCGACCACGCTTAACGCAAAATAATAGGAGCTGCTTTCAAGCACTCAACTTACTCCACCCAACGAACAATCCACTCATCATAGCCATCGGGATGAACAAATTCATCTGATATTGACCGACCTTGTATCGAAACACCCGCGTCATGCACGCTCTGCTTATTCCCACTCTCTAGGTAATGCCATGCTGGTAAAGGTTGCCCCTCTGCACGAAGGCGATAGGCGCAAGTTGATGGCAACCAATCCAAGCTAGGCACATCATTCTGTTTTAGATCGATACAGTTGGGTACTCGGATAGAACGCTGATCATAGCACGTGCAACGGCAACTCGACTCGTCGAGGTAGCGGCACCTTACTTGCGTGTAATACACCTTTGCCGAGCGCGAATCTTCAAGCTTGTGAAGGCAGCACTTAGCACAGCCATCACACAAAGCCTCCCATTGCTCAACGCTTAGATCCTGCAGTGGCGTGGTATTCCACCAACTCATGAGTAGCGCATCTCTAACAGATCGACAGGGGGAGGCAACTGTAAATAAAAACCCTGTGTCTCAAACGCGGCTAAAATCGTTTTACCATCCGTTTGTGCCAGCACCTTGTCATGGGTCAGCATCAACAAGAGTGCCGATCGCAAAGTGCCAAGCGGGTTTAGAACGCTGGCGGGCACAACTTCTGTCAGATCAGTATCTTTGGGTACGTACAGATAAAACCCGGGCTTGCGCTCACTGGCATAGACTTGGGTAAGGACAGTCATGAGTTCTAAGCCTGTGTCGCGTCTAGCATGGGTTGTACAAAGAAAGCACCGCGCCAGCCGCGCCAATGTTCTGGCTGAGCCACACTTGCGCCACTCTGCAATTCTAGCCAAACACCGTAGTCTTGCTTATTAAAAACAATTTCTGGCGCTACGCCGAGCTGTTCACAGCGTTCAAGAACCGCTTGTTTCAGAACTTTTATTTGAGCTCGCGCGGCGGAGGACAGGGGTGGTGGCACGGGATCTGGCAATGCTGCATCGGGAAGTTCGCACCCCCTCTGTATTTGGTCGAGCCAAACTGAAGCATGGCGCAACGCGCTTCGGTTTTTACCCAGTAACAATGCCGCGAGGTCTTCTTTTGTGCTTGGTAGTCGCTGAGCCATGGTCACCAGGGTGGAATCATCGATGACCCAGCCTCTGGGCGTATCTGTTGCCTGTGCAATATCATCACGCGCCTGGCACAACCCATCGAGCACGCTTAATTCTCTGGGGCTGAGTTTCCAAGCACTACCGATTTTCTGACGGTAATCAAAGTGCAAATTTCGCTGCTGCTCAACAGCACGCACACCGTCCTCTAACACCCATTCAATCCGATCTTGGGTGTTCAGCTGGGCCAATAGATGGCGATACACCGGCATCAAGTACACCACATCCGCTGCGGCATAGGTGCACTGCTCGCTGGTGAGAGGTCTTTGCAGCCAATTCGATCGCGTCTCACCTTTATCGAGTTCGATTCCCACGATCGACTGCACCAAGGTGCGAAAACCAAGCCCGAAGCCAAGATCACACAAAGCAGCAGCAACTTGCGTATCAAACCACCCACGAATGGGTCCACCCAGCCAGCGCTGCAATACTTCGATATCTTCGCTCCCTGAATGGATGACTTTACGCTGATTCGCGTTGGCAAAAAATTGGATCAACGGCTCAGTGTTGTTCAGTGTCAGGGGATCAATCAAAAACGTGCTCTCGCCATCTGAAAGCTGAAGCAGAGCGACTTTCGGATAGTACGTTCGCTCTCTCACGAACTCTGTATCGACAGCAACGGCATCAGCGTCTGCCAGCGCGCTCAAACAGTTCGTTAGTTGAGCGTCAGAATCAACCCACTCCCACCGCAACTCATCCAAGGGGACGACGCCCCGACAGTGCTTGCGCAATGGTTGAGCTATCCACATAGTCAAGCTCTCCCCCCATGGGAACGCCGCGAGCTAATCGAGAGACGCCAACACCCAGAGCGGTCATACGACCCCCGATGTAATGGGCTGTCGCCTCACCTTCTACGGTGGAACCCGTCGCTAAGATGACCTCGGCCACCCCACCTCGCTGAACCCTCTCCTCAAGCTTATCCAAACCGATATCATCGGGGCCGATGCCATCCAGCGGCGATAAGTGACCCATCAAGACGTGGTACAGCCCCTGAAAACTGCGACTGGACTCTATTGCCGCCACATCGGAAGGTGTTTCCACCACACAAATAACGGTTGCATCTCGCCGTTGATCAGCACACAAACTGCAGAGTGGTTGTTCAGTATAGTTGCGACATTGCTCGCAATGTCCTATGCGGTTCATGGCCTCGGTTAAGGCTTCAGCGAGTGCCAACCCCCCTGCCCGATTATGCTGAAGCAAATGCAGACTCATACGCGCTGCCGATTTTGCGCCAACGCCAGGTAAACAACGCAGGCTATCTGTTAATTTCTCGAGAGTCGTGAGCGGCTTCATAAGGTCCTTAAAATGGCATCTTCATGCCAGCTGGCAAATTCATACCCGCCGTTAGTGCAGACATCTTCTCTTTGTTGTGCGCTTCCACCCGCGCCACTGCGCTGTTGACTGCAGCAGCGATCAGGTCTTCTAGTATCTCTTTATCTTCCGTCATCAGAGACGGGTCGATGGTCACCCGAGTGACATCATGCCGACCCGTCATAGTAATAGATACCAGGCCCGCACCGGCTTCTCCAACCACGGTGGCATCCGCCGCTTCTTGCTGCAAGGCCTGCATCTTCTCCTGCATCGCTTGAGCCTGTTTCATCAAGTCGCCCAAATCACCGCCTTTGAACATTATTCACTCCTTGCTTGAATCGTTTCGGGTAACACCTCGCCATCGAGTGTGTCACAGATTGCTTGTACGATCGGATCCGTTTCGAGCGCTCTCGTTGCGCGTTCCATTCTCTCGGCAGATCGCTGTGCTAACCACCGCGAAGGCGTAAGCTCAACCGGCCCGATTTCAATCGTCAGCTCCCTTGATGTGCCCTCAACCCGTTGCAGCACCTCTTGAAGCTTCGATGAATGGGACTCATTATACAGAGACGCGTTGTTCTGATCTAAACGAAAGAGCACGGTATCTGAATCGACCTGAACGCACTCACAGTGTGACGCAATATTAAATAAAATACCGGATAGGTCTA